>NZ_WVTE01000037.1:0-15450 GCF_009939605.1 Rhodococcus sp. YH1
CTGGACGACGCGCAGGACGTCCTGGATCATCGGGACAAGCTCATCGGCGACGCGCGGGCCCAGGCCGACAAGACCGTCGCGGACGCCGACGCGGAGGCCCGCGAAACCCTCGACAACGCCCGCGCCGACGCGGACCGCATGCTCGCCGACGCGAAGGCACAGGCGGACCGGATGGTGCAGGAGGCCCGCGCCCACGCCGACGATCTGCTGCGCGAGCAGCCGCTTGTGCACCGTCGCCGGGAGCATGTCGGCGACGTCGCCGCCGTAGGTGGCGACCTCCTTGACGAGGGAGCTCGACAGGTAGCTGTAGGCCGGGTTGGTCGCGACGAACAGGGTGTCGACGCCGGTGAGCTTGTGGTTCATCTGCGCCATCTGCAGCTCGTAGTCGAAGTCGTTGGCGCCGCGCAGGCCCTTGACGATGGCCGTGATGCCGTGGGCGCGTGCATAGTCCACCAGCAGGCCCTGCCAGGAGTCGACGCGCACGTTGCCCAGGTGGGCAGTGGCTTCGGTGAGCATCTCGATGCGCTCGGGAACCGAGAACATTCCCTGCTTGTTGGGGTTGATCACGACGGTCACCGTCACTTCGTCGAACTGCACGGCAGTCCGAGAGATGACGTCGAGGTGGCCGTTGGTCACGGGGTCGAACGAACCGGGGCAGACCGCACTGCTCATGAGTCCGAACCGTAGCAGGTAGCGATCTCGATCCGGGTCTCGCCGTACTTGCGAACGCGGTCCGGTTCGAGGGCCTGCGGCCATACCGTCTCCGGCGAGCGGGAGGAGCGTTCGAGCACCACCACCGAGCCCTCCCCCACCCAGCCCCCGTCGACGAGGGCGGTGAGCATCGCGGACACCGCCTGCTGGGTCACCGCGTACGGCGGATCGGCGAGCACGAGGTCGTAGACCCGGTCCGGGGCACCGCCGAGCACGGCGGCGACCGGCGCAGCCCGCAGCACCGCCGGCAGACCGAGTTCGGTGATGTTGCGGCGGATCACGGCGGCGGCCTGCGCGTCGGACTCGACGAGCAAGGCGTGGACGGCGCCCCGGGACAGCGCCTCGAGCCCGAGCGCGCCGGAGCCTGCGTACAGGTCCAGCACCGACGCGCCGTCGAGCTCCATCCGGGCCGTGAGCGAACTGAACAGCGCCTCGCGGACCCGCTCCGAGGTGGGCCGGGTCCCGCGGGGCGGCACCTTCAGGCGCCGCCCCCCGGCCCGGCCGGCCACGATCCGGGTCATCGCACCGTCCCGGAGAACCGTCCGATCACTCCGCGCTCTCCTCGGTGGACACGACGACCAGCAGGTCGCCGCCCTCCACCTGGGACACGCCGGCGAGGGCGACGCGGGTGACGGTGCCGCCACGCGGCGCGGTGATCGCGGCCTCCATCTTCATCGCCTCGATGGTGGCGACGGTGTCACCGGCCGCGACGCGGTCGCCCTCGGCGACGAGGAGGGTCACGGCGCCGGCGAACGGCGCGGCGACGTGCCCGGGGTTGTTGCGGTCGGCCTTCTCCGCGGCCGGAACCTCGCTGGCGACGGACTTGTCGCGCACCGAGACCGGGCGCAGCTGCCCGTTGAGGATGCACATCACGGTCCGGAAGCCGCGCTCGTCCGGCTCGGAGATCGCCTCCAGCCCGATCAGCAGCTCGACACCCTTGTCCAGGCGCACCCGGTGTTCCTCACCGCGGCGCAGACCGTAGAAGAACTGGTTGGCCGACAGCTCCGAGGTGTCGCCGTAGCGGTCCCGGTGCTCGAGGAACGCCTGGGTCGGGCCGGGGAACAGCAGCCGGTTCAAGGTGGCGCGCCGCTCGCTGGAGGTGTCGTCGAGCGCCTTCTCCTCCTCGGAGGTCAGCGGCACCTCGGGCTTGGGGGCGCCGCGGCCCTCGAGGGCCTTGGAGCGGAACGGCTCGGGCCACCCGCCGGGCGGGGTGCCGAGCTCGCCGCGCAGGAATCCGACCACCGAGTCCGGGATGTCGTAGCGGGCCGGGTCGGCCGCGAACTCGTCGCTGGCGACGCCGGAACCCACCAGGTGCAGGGCGAGGTCACCGACCACCTTCGACGACGGAGTGACCTTGACCAGCCGGCCGAGCATCCGGTCGGCCGCGGCGTACTTGGCCTCGACCTCCTCGAACCGGTCGCCCAGACCCAGCGCGATGGCCTGCTGCCGCAGGTTCGACAGCTGCCCGCCGGGGATCTCGTGGGTGTACACCCGGCCCGTCGGGGCGGGCAGGCCCGATTCGAACGGCGCGTACACCTTGCGCAGCGCCTCCCAGTACGGCTCGAGGTCGCACACGGCCTGCAGGTCCAGACCGGTGTCGTACTCCGAGTGCGCGGCCGCGGCGACGATCGCCGACAGCGCGGGCTGGCTGGTGGTGCCGGCCAGCGCGGCGGAGGCGCCGTCGACGGCGTCGGCGCCGGCCTGCCACGCCGCGAGGTACGTCGCGAGCTGACCACCGGGGGTGTCGTGCGTGTGCACGTGCACCGGCAGGTCGAAGTTGCTGCGCAGCGCCGAGACCAGGGTGGCGGCCGCGGGTGCGCGCAGCAGCCCGGCCATGTCCTTGATCGCCAGCACGTGGGCCCCGGCCTCGACGATCTGCTCCGCTAGGCGCAGGTAGTAGTCGAGGGTGTAGAGCGTCTCGCCGGGATCGGAGAGGTCCCCGGTGTAGGACATCGCGACCTCGGCCAGGGCGGTGCCGGTCTCGCGGACCGCGTCGATCGCCGGCCGCATCTGGTCGACGTTGTTCAGCGCGTCGAAGATGCGGAAGATGTCGATGCCGGTGTCGGTGGCCTCCCGCACGAACGCGCGGGTGACCATCTCCGGGTACGGGGTGTAGCCGACCGTGTTGCGGCCGCGCAGCAGCATCTGCAGGTTGATGTTCGGGATCGCCTCCCGCAGCGCCGCCAGACGCTCCCACGGGTCCTCGTGCAGGAACCGCAGCGCGACGTCGTAGGTGGCGCCGCCCCACGCCTCGATCGACAGCAGCTGCGGGGTCATCCGCGCGACGTGCCCGGCGACGGTGAGCAGATCCTTGCTGCGCACGCGCGTCGCGAGCAGCGACTGGTGCGCGTCGCGGAAGGTGGTGTCGGTGACGGCGAGGGCCTTCTGCTCGCGCAGCGCCTTCGCGAAGCCGTCCGGGCCGAGGGCGAGCAGCCGCTGCCGCGAACCCTCCGGCGGGGCGACGTCGAGGTCGATCTTCGGCAGCTTGTCGTGCGGGTACACCGTCGTCGGGCGCTCGCCGTGCGGCTTGTTCACCGTCACGTCGGCGAGGTACTCGACGATCTTCGTGCCGCGGTCGGCGGAGGTCTTGGCGGTCAGCAGCTGCGGCCGCTCGTCGATGAACGACGTGGTGACGTTCCCGGCCCGGAAGTCCGGGTCGTCGAGCACGGCCTGCAGGAAGGGGATGTTCGTCGACACGCCGCGGATGCGGAACTCGGTGACCGCGCGGCGGGCGCGTGCGACGGCCGTGGGCAGGTCGCGGCCGCGGGCCGTGAGCTTGACCAGCATCGAATCGAAGTGGGCGGAGACCTCGGCGCCGACGGAGGTGCCGCCGTCGAGACGGATCCCGGCGCCGCCGGGCGTGCGGTACGCGCTGATGCGCCCGGTGTCGGGCCGGAAGCCGTTGGCCGGATCCTCGGTGGTGATGCGGCACTGCAGCGCCGCCCCGCGGATCGCGACCTTGTCCTGCGACAGGCCCAGGTCGGTCAGCGACTCACCGGAGGCGATGCGCATCTGCGCCTGCACGAGGTCGACGTCGGTGATCTCCTCGGTGACCGTGTGCTCGACCTGGATGCGCGGGTTCATCTCGATGAAGACGTGGTTGCCGCGGGAATCGAGGAGGAACTCGACGGTGCCGGCGCAGCTGTAACCGATCTGCTTCGCGAACGCGACGGCGTCCGCGCAGATCCGCTCGCGCAGCTCGGGGGCGAGGTTCGGTGCCGGGGCCAGCTCGATGACCTTCTGGTGGCGGCGCTGCAGCGAGCAGTCCCGCTCGAACAGATGCATCACATTGCCCTGTCCGTCGGCCAGGATCTGCACCTCGATGTGCCGGGGATCGACCACCGCCTGCTCGAGGAACACCGTGGGATCGCCGAACGCCGCATCCGCCTCCCGGGACGCCGCCTCGATCGCCTCCCGCAGCTGGCCACGCTCGGCCACGCGCCGCATGCCACGCCCGCCGCCGCCGGCGACGGCCTTGACGAAGATCGGGAACTCCATGGACTCGGCAGCCACGAGCAACTGCTCGAGATCGGCCGACGGCTCCGACGACGCCAGCACCGGCAGACCCGCCGCCTTGGCCGCCGCGATCGCCCGCGCCTTGTTTCCGGTCAGCTCCAGCACGTGCGCCGACGGACCGATGAAGGTGATGCCCTCCGCCGCGCACGCCGCCGCCAGGTCCGGGTTCTCGGACAGGAAACCGTAGCCGGGGTAGACCGCGTCGGCGCCGGCCTTCTTCGCGGCGGCGACGATCTCCGCCACGGACAGGTACGCACGGACCGGATGCCCCTGCTCCCCGATCTGGTAGGCCTCGTCGGCCTTGAGCCGGTGCAGGGAATTGCGGTCCTCGTACGGAAACACCGCGACGGTCCCGGCACCCAGTTCATAGGCGGCGCGGAACGCGCGGATCGCGATCTCGCCTCGGTTGGCGACAAGCACTTTGGAGAACATTGGACGACGGTACCGCGACGTAACACTCCGTTCGGCGTCCGCATCCCAGATCGTGGGACGGATGCACGTCTTTGTCCGACTGAAACGATGCAGGTCGAGGGATCCTTAACGTGCCGGAAACGTCGCGGGTGCGGCGGGCGTCACCTCACAACAGCGCCGCGCCCGGCGTGCGCGGAACGTAACCTCACGACTTCTCGAGATACGCGACCCGCTCGGTGTCGAGCGCGGCCGATACCATGCGGGCCAGACCGGGGTGTTCCTCGAGCCGCGGATCGCGGTCGGTCACGGCGCGGGCGAAGGCCTGCGCGGCCGCGATGACCTCGACGTCGTCGACGAGCGAGAGCATCCGCAGCGTCGAGGTGGTGCCCGACTGGGCGACACCGAGCACATCGCCCTCGCGGCGCTGCTGCAGGTCCAGCTGGGCGAGCGCGAATCCGTCGGTGGTCGCGGCGACGGCCTCGAGGCGGGCCATGGCGGGCGCGCCGGGCTTCGAATCCGACACGAGCAGGCACAGCCCCGGATGCCCGCCCCGGCCCACCCGGCCGCGCAGCTGGTGCAGCTGGCTGACCCCGAACCGGTCGGCGTCCACGATCACCATCACCGTCGCGTTGGGCACATCCACGCCGACTTCGACGACGGTGGTGCACACCAGCACGTCGATGTCTCCGGCGGCGAAGTCGCGCATCACCGCGTCCTTCTCGTCCGCGGGCAGTCGCCCGTGCAGCAACCCGACCCTCAGGTGGGCCAGCGGGCCGCCCGCGAGCTCCTCGAACTGCTGGAGCACCGACTTCGTCTCGGGCGGCTTGCCCCTGCCCCCGCGCCCGCCGGTCGTCTCCGCCTCGTCGAAGCCGACCAGGTCGGCGTCCTCGTCGCTGTCGCCGTCGCCGATGCGCGAGCACACCACATACGCCTGCCGGCCCGCCGCGACCTCTTCGCCGATGCGTTCCCACGCGCGCGCCACCCAGCTGGGATGCACCTTCGCCGCCACAACCCGGCTGGTGATGGGCGACCGCCCGCGGGGCAGTTCCCGCAATGTGGACACCTCGAGGTCGCCGAGGACGGTCATCGCGATGGTGCGCGGGATGGGTGTCGCCGTCATGACCAGCACGTGCGGGCTGGCACCGTCGCGGCCGCGGTTGCGCAGCACGTCGCGCTGCTCCACGCCGAACCGGTGCTGTTCGTCGACGACGACGAGGCCGAGGTCGTAGAACTCGACGCCCTGCTGGATCAGCGCGTGGGTGCCGATCACGAGCCCCGAGTCGCCGCTCACGATGTCGAGCAGGGCCTGCCGCTTGCGGGCCGCGCTCATCGAGCCCGTCACGAGGGTGACCTTGGTGGCCAGCTCGTGGGCGGCGAGTTCGCCCGCCGCGGCGAGATCGCCGAGCATCTTCGCCAGCGAGCGCGCATGCTGGGCGGCGAGCACCTCGGTCGGCGCGAGCAGTGCGCACTGGTGTCCCGCGTCGATGACCTGCAGCATCGCCCGCAGCGCCACAATCGTCTTGCCCGAGCCGACCTCGCCCTGCAGCAACCGGTTCATCGGGTGCGATCCGGCGAGGTCCGCCGCGATCTCGTCGGCGACCGCGAGCTGCCCGGCGGTCAGTTCGAACGGCAGCCGGCGATCGAACTCGTCGGCGATACCGCCACGACGGCGCGGGCACGCCGGGGCCGTGCGCACCGCGACGTCGTGGCGGCGCCGGGCGAGGACGAGCTGCACCGCCGCGGCCTCGTCGAACCGCAGCCGCTCCCGGGCGGCGGTGACGTCGTCCCGGTCGTCGGGCAGGTGGATGCGGCGCAGCGCCTCGTCCAGCCCGATCAGGCCGTGCTCGCCACGCACCCACTCGGGCAGCGGGTCGTCGACGGTCTCGAGCTGATCGAGGATCTGCCGCACGCAGCGCATCACGGTCCACGACTCGACGTCGCGGGTTGCGGGGTACATCGGGATGAGGGCCCGATCGAAGATCGACATGTCGATGCCGCCGTCGCCCTGGGCACTGCGGGCCATGCCGGCGAGCGCGCCGGCGCCGCGCACCCGGGTGGGCCGCGGGGCCGCGCCACCGATCTCGGGGCCGCGAGGCTCGGGCAGGATGATGTAGCTCGGGTGGGCCAGGCTCCACTTGTCGCGGAAGTACTTGACGGTGCCGGAGAACATGCCGCGCACCCCGGGCTTGATGTTGTACTTGACCTTCTGCGGGTTGAAGAAGGTCACGTCGATCTTCTGCCGGTCCGATTCGAGCACGACGGCGAGTCGGGTGCCGGGCCGGCTCTTCATCCGCACCTCGTCGGCCCTGGCCACCCGCGCGATGATCGTCACGTGCTGGCCCTCGACCGGTTGCGAGTCGCCGAGCTCGGCGCCCTGGGTGGCGTACCGGTGGGGATAGTGGCGCAGCAGGTCCTCGACGGTGGTCATGCCGAACGAGTCGGCGAGTGCATCCGCGGTCTTGCGGCCGAGAAGATGATCGAGTCGGTCCGCGAGTGTCGCCACTGCCGTCCTCTCCGCTCCGATCGACGCCGGGGGGCCGGCGTCCGACTGTTCCTGTGCCGGCTACTCCACACCGAGCTGCAGCAGGTCGCTGCGCTGTCCCCCGCGGTACACCAGCACCTCCACCTCGGGGTGGCGGTCGTTGACGTGCCGGGTCAGTCGCTCGGCGAGTCCGTCGGGCGCGTCGAAGCCGACGAGCATCGTCACGAGCTCTCCGCCCGCGGCGAGCACCTTGTCGAGCAGCGACGCTCCCGCCGTCACCAGATCATGCTCGATGACTACGACATCATGACCCGACAGGCCCAGGCTGTGCCCCGGCTCGCACGTTCCCACCCAGGTCAGGGCCCGCTCGTTCGCGATGCGCAGCGAGCCCCACCGGGTCGCGGCGGCCGCTTCGGACATGGCGAAGGCGTCGTCGGCGGCCTCGCGGCCCGGGTCGTGCACCGCAAGCGACGCCAGTCCCTGCACCATCGACGAGCAGGGCAGGAACATCACCTCGCGCCGGTGGTCGCGGGCCGCCGCGCCGACCGCGACGAGTTCCTGGGCGGGCAGCGCACCGTTGGGCAGGACCATCACGTCACGGCTGCCCAGCCGGCGGATCGCGTCGAGCAGGTGCCGGCGGGTGATCGGATCGTCCGCCCGCACGATCGCCGCGCCCTCGGCTTCGAACAGCTCCGCTGTCCCGTCGCCGGCCACGACGGCGAGCACCGAGCGGCTTCCGGCCCCGGAAGCCACCGGGCCGACGCCGATCCGTTGCTGTGCCTCCAGCGCGAAGCACGTGACGGTGACCTGGTGCAGCCGCCCGGCCTCCAGGCCGGCCTCGACGGCAGCGCCCGCGTCGCAGCAGTGCACGTGCACGGACCAGATGCCGGCGCCGTCGCCGACGACGGCGACCGAGTCCCCGAGGGCGTCGAGGCGGGTACGCAGGGTGTCCATGCGGGCGGTGTCGGAGCCCTCGACGAAGTACATGACCTCGAAGTCCTGATCGCCGCCGTGGCGGGGTTCGTGCCCGTTGTGCCCGCCGTGCCGGGCGGGAGCGCCGGGCTTCGACGTCGCGATCGGTGCCCGGTCCGGACGCCGGCCCGACACCGTCTCGACGAACGCGTCGAGCAGCAGGAGCAGACCGAGGCCCCCTGCGTCGACGACGCCGGCCTCGGCCAGCACGTCGAGTTGCGCGGTGGTGCGCTGCAGGGCCTCGGCGGCGGCGTCGGCCGCTGCGGTCGCCACCGTCACGAGCGAACCGGAGCGGCCGGCCGCGTGCGCGCCGTCGGCGGCCGCGTGCAGCACGCTGACGATGGTGCCCTCGGCGGGGCAGCTCAGCGCGCGGGTGACGAGGTCTGCGGCGTGCCGCCAGGCGCGCCCGAGTGCGGCGCCGTCGACGACCACGGCCCCGTCGAGGGCGTCGGCCAGGCCCCGCAGCATCTGCGCGAGGAGGACACCGGAGTTGCCGCGGGCGCCGTGGAACGCGCCGCGCGCCAGGGCGCCGACGATCGTGGCGACGTCCTCGGCGTCCGCCGCGGAGGTGTCGAGTTCGGCCGCCGCGGAGCGCAGGGTGACGAGCAGGTTGGTACCGGTGTCGCCGTCGGGGACGGGGAAGACGTTGAGGCTGTTGATCTCGTCGCGGCGCTCGGCGAGCGCCCGCAACCCGAGATCTACCCATCGGCGCAGGGCAGTCCCGTCGACTGCTTCCCCGACCTCGAGCACCTGCTTCCCCCCTTCGCCACCACGCAACCGGTGACGCAAGGGTAGCGGTGCCCCCGTCGGACGGCCGGTTTGGCCATTGCCACCCCCACCCGCTACGCTTGCAGGGTTGCCTCGCACGGATGGCGGACGCCTCCTCGTGTTCGCAGGCCGACGAAGACACGAAAATATCCACTACTCACCAAGGAGTTCGCGACTATGGCTGCCGTCTGCGACGTATGCGCCAAGGGCCCCGGCTTCGGTAAGTCGGTCTCGCACTCGCACCGGCGTACCAACCGTCGTTGGAACCCGAACATCCAGAGCGTGCGCGCTCAGGTTGCCCCGGGCAACACGCGTAAGGTCAACGTGTGCACCTCCTGCCTCAAGGCGGGCAAGGTCGTTCGCGGCTGATCCCCGGTTCGGCATACGAGGCCCCGGCGTTGCGACGCCGGGGCCTCGTCGTGTTCCGCCATCGTCGCCGTGACCCCGTACCCGCCGGGCGGGGCGACCGGTAGGGTGCCCCGGGTGACCGAATCAGTACTGTCCCACGTCCGCCTCGAGGACGGCGTCCTGCGCATCGCCGTGGCGACCGCCGAGCGCGGCACGTCCCTCTCCCCCGCGGGCATGGCCCAGGGCGTCGAGGCCCTGCGCACCGCCGGCCCCGAGGTCGGCGCCGTCCTGCTCGTCGGTGAGGGTGCCAACTTCTGCGCGGGCGGCGACGTCCGCGCCTTCGCCTCCGCGCCCGACCGCGGCGAGTTCGTCGGCGACGTCGCACGCCTGTTCCACGACTTCGTCCGCGCCCTCGACGCGGCCCGCGTGCCCGTGGTGGCCGCCGTCCAGGGCTGGGCGGCGGGCGCGGGCATGAGCATCGTGCTGCACGCCGACATCGCGCTCGGGGGCCCCTCGACGAAGCTGCGGCCGGCCTACCCGTCGATCGGGTTCACCCCCGACGGCGGCATGTCGTGGACCCTGCCGCGCATCGTCGGAGTCGCCCGGGCGCGGGAGATCATCCTCACCGACTGTGTCCTGAACGCCGACGAGGCCGTGCGGCTCGGGGTGCTCAGCCGCCTCGTCGCCGACGACGAGGTGCCCGGCGAGGCGATGCGGGTGGCCCGCACCCTCGCGAACGGCCCCACCGCCGCCTACGCCGGGATCCGGCAACTGCTCGCCGATTCGGCGGGGCGGTCGCTGTCCGAGCAGCTCGACGCGGAGGCCGCGGCGATCGCGGCGGCCGCGAACGGCCTGACCGGCATCGAGGGTGTCGACGCGTTCGTCGAGAAGCGGCGCCCCGACTTCGAGTCGATTCGCCGCGGCTGAGCCACGCCCGTTCAGGCCAGGCGCCAGTCCACCGGGTCCCCGCCCTGCTCGGTCAGCAGCGCGTTCGCGCGGCTGAAGGGGCGGGACCCGAAGAACCCGCGGGAGGCCGACAGCGGTGACGGGTGCGCCGACTTCACGGTGGGCACGTCGCCGAGCATCGGTTCGAGGGTGGCCGCGTCGCGGCCCCACAGGATCGCGACGAGCGGCGCGGTGCGCGCGACGAGCGCCCGGATCGCCTGCTCGGTCACGCTCTCCCAGCCCCTGCCCCGATGCGACGCCGGCTGGCCGGGTTGCACCGTCAGGACGCGGTTGAGCAGCAGCACCCCCTGCGCCGACCACGGTGTGAGGTCGCCGTTGGGTGGTGTCGGCAGGCCGAGGTCGTCGCTGTATTCGCGGTAGATGTTGGCCAGGCTGCGCGGCACCGGACGCACCTCCGGCGCGACCGAGAAGCTCAGTCCGACGGCATGACCCGGCGTCGGATACGGGTCCTGGCCGACGATGAGCACCTTCACCCGGTCGAACGGCTGGGTGAAGGCCCGCAGCACGTTCGCGCCGGAGGGCAGGTAGCCGCGTCCGGCGGCGTTCTCGGCGCGCAGGAAGTCGCCCATCGCGGCGATGTCGGCGGCAACGGGAGCCAGCGCCCGCGCCCAGCCTTCCTCGACGATCTCCGGCAGGGGTCGTACAGCCATCGGTGGTGCCCGGCCCCTCAGTCGATCCTGCGCAGCGCGCTGCGGTAGTACTCGGCGTTCGCCGCGTACATCTTGGCGTTGGCGTCGACGTGGCCCTCCGGCACCTCGTAACCCTCCCGGATCTTCGCGGGTACGCCGATCGCCATGGACCGCGGCGGCACCTGGAAACGCGGGGCCACGAGCGCGCCGGCCGCGACGATCGCCCCGTCGCCGACGGCGGAGCCGTTGAGCACGAGCGAACCGGACCCGATCAGGCAGCCGTCGCCGATGGTGGAGCCTTCGATGTGGGCGTTGTGGCCGACCACGGTGCCGGCGCCGATGACGGTGGCGTCGACGGCGGTGCAGTGGATGATCGTCCCGTCCTGGATGTTGCTCTCGGCGCCGACGACAATCCGGCCGTAGTCACCGCGCAGGACCGCGGTGGGCCACACCGAGGCGCGGGCGCCGAGGGTGACGTTGCCGATGACCACCGCATCGGGGTGGACCCAGGCGTCGGGATGGATATCGGGCACACGGTCGCCGAGCGCATACACAGCCATGCTGTGAAACCTATCTCGAGAAGCTCTGCCAGCCTCCGGGACCCGGCCGGCCGTGGCCGTCGACGGTGACGCCGCCGCCCTCGCGCACCGTGCCGACGGGCCGCCAGCCCGCCGGCAGCGGCACGTGCGGCGGGAAGCACGCGGCAAGGGCGTGGTCCTCGCCGCCGGTGAGCACCCACTCCCATACGTCGGCCCCGAGTTCCGCGGCGGCGGCCCGCAGCTCGGCGCCGGGTTCGAGCAGCTCGCGCGAGACGTCGATCGCGACGCCGGATGCGGCGGCGATGTGCCCGAGGTCGGCGAGCAGGCCGTCGGAGATGTCGGTCGCGGCGTGGGCGCCGCCGGCCGCCGCCGCGGGTCCCGCGGCGTACGGGGGCGCCGGCACCTGGTGGGCGGCCACCAGGTCCGGGTGGCCGGCGAGGCCGGCGGTGAGCACGGCCAGCCCGGCGGCGGAGCGCCCGGTGGATCCGGCCAGCGCGACGGTGTCGCCGGGCCGGGCCGCAGACCGCAGGAGCGGCGCGCGCCCGTCGAGGTCGCCGAGGACGGTCACCGCGACGATCAGTTGCGACGCCTGCACCAGGTCGCCGCCGACGACGCCGGCGCCGAGCGCCTCCGCGGCCTCGCCGATCCCGGCGGAGACACCGTCGAGCACGTCGACCGGGGTGTCCGCCGGGCAGCCGAGCCCGACGAGGAAGGCGGTGGGGCGCGCGCCCATCGCGGCGACGTCGGCGCCGTTCTGGGCGACGGCCTTGCGCCCGACGTCGCGCGGGGTGGACCAGTCGAGCCGGAAGTGCCGACCCTCGACGAGCATGTCCGTGGAGACGGCGACGCGCCCGTCGGCGGCGGCGACGAGGGCCGCGTCGTGGCCCGGTCCGACGAGCGTGGTGGCGGGCTGGCGACGCCCGGCGACCGCACGGTCGATCACGGGGAACTCGCCGAGGTCGACGACGGTGGGGCCGGTGCGGTCGGGCGCGGTGATGCGGTCCTCCCGTTCGTGGGTCGGTGGGGTGCGGGCGTCGGTGGTCACGGTAGTTTCGACCACGCTACCGTCCCCGCAAATTCGAGAGATTATGACCGAGCCGACAGTCTCCCCCGACCCCGCCCCCGCCCCCGCCCCCGCCGGCGACGCCGAACACCACCGCAGTCCCGCCCTGATCGCCACGGCCGTCGCGCTGCCGGTGGCGTTGCTGATCGGCATCGTGGTGGCGGCGGTGCTGGCGAACCGCACCCCGGAGCTGGCGCCCGTGGCGCTGGGGCCGGTGGTGGCGCCGCAGGCCGAGTCCCCGGAGTGCGCGGCGCTGCTGGGGGCGCTGCCCGAGGAGGTCGGCGACCTCCGCCGCGCGGAGCTGGCCGACCCGGCCCCGGTGGGGGCCGCGGCCTGGCAGCCCGTCGAGGGCGAGCCGGTGGTGCTGCGGTGCGGGCTCGAGCGACCGGCGGAGTTCGATCAGGCGGCGGCGCTGCAGGTGGTCGACGGCGTCCAGTGGTTCGAGGTGTCCGGCGCCGCGGAGGGCATCGATGCGAGCACGTGGTTCGTCGTGGACCGCCCGGTGTACGTGGCGCTGACAGTGCCGAACGGCTCGGGTCCGACTCCGCTGCAGACGATATCGGCGGCGGTCACGCAGTCGCTCCCGCAACAGCCGATCGACCCCGCGCCGGTCGCCGGCGGCTGACGGCGCCGGCCCCTCGGAACCTACTGTGCCAGCATGGATCCCGACTCCAGGAAACGCTGGTGGAAGGACAGGGACTCGCCGAGCAGGTGCGGGGTGTGCCCGGCGTCGGGCACGGCCTCGGCCCGGTCGACGTAGTCGTGCAGCATGTCCCGGTAGTCCGGATGGGCGCAGTTGTCGACGACGACCCGGGAGCGGCGCCGCGGCGACAATCCGCGCAGGTCCGCAAGTCCCTGCTCGGTGACGAGGACCTGCACGTCGTGCTCGGTGTGGTCCACGTGCGGCACCATCGGCACGATCGACGAGATGCTGCCGCCCTTCGCGGTGGAGGGGCTCAGGAACATCGACAGGTAGCCGTTGCGGGCGAAGTCGCCGGATCCGCCGATCCCGTTCATGATCTTGGTGCCCATGACGTGGGTGGAGTTGACGTTGCCGTAGATGTCGGCCTCGAGCATGCCGTTCATCGCGATGATGCCGAGGCGGCGCACGATCTCGGGGTGGTTGCTGATCTCCTGAGGGCGCAGCACGATGTGCTCGCGGTAGAAGTCGATGTTCGACACCAGCTCGTCGATTCCGGCCTCGCTCAGCGCCAGCGACGTGGCGGACGCGAAGCGGACCGTGCCGTGCTTGATCAGGTGCAGCATCCCGTCCTGGATGACCTCGGAGTAGCAGGTCAGACCCTTGTGGGGACCGGCATCGAGACCCTGGAGGACGGCGTTGGCCACGTTGCCGATGCCGGACTGCAGCGGCAGGAGCGTGTCCGCGGGCAGCCGGCCGCGGGAGATCTCGTGCTCGAAGAAGTCGAGCACGTGCGCGGCGATCGCCTGGCTCACCGCGTCCGGCGGGGTCAGCGGGCTGGCGCTGTCGCGGGCGTGGGTCTCGACGACGGCGACGACCTTGTCCGGGTCGACGCGGAACGTGCTCTGGCCGATGCGGTCCTCGACGTCCGTGAGCATGATCGGCTTGCGGTGCGGCGGCAGCGCGGTGCCGTAGTACACGTCGTGGATGCCCGTCATCGCGGCCGGAATCCACGAGTTGACCTCGAGGATCACCTTCTCGGCGACGTCGAGCCAGGTCTTGTTGTTGCCGATCGACGCGGACGGGATCAGCTCACCGGTCTCGGTGACGCCGGAGACCTCGACGACCGCGACATCGACGTGCCCGTAGTAGCCCTCCCAGACCTGCTGGGCGACGTGGGACAGGTGGATGTCCACGTAGTCCATGCGGCCGTTGTTGATGTTGCGGCGGGCGGTGGGCTCGGCCTGGTACGGCATCCGCAGGGAGATGCCGGCCACCTCCGACAGCATCCGCTCGGTCTCGGCGGAGACCGACGCGCCCGTGAGGAGGTTGACCGTGAAGTCGGTGCCGGCGGCGCGCGCGGCCCCGATGCGTTCCGCGAGCGCCGGGGTGATCGCCTTCGGCGTGCCGGCACTGGCGAAACCGCTGATGGCGACGGTGTGGCCGGGCTGGATCCAGCGGACGGCTTCCTCCGCCGACACGACCTTCTGCCGGAACGCCGGATGGTCGATTCGGCTCGGAGAGGAGTCGGATGCGGGGCGGAGGAACTGCGTCTGCATAACGAACAGGGTACGAGCACGTCCGGCGGCCGACGACGCCTCCGTCACAGCGGCGGACCGGATGGGGCGCGGACCACTCACCCCGCCGCGTGCCGCACCCACGGCCCCCGGCCGAACGAACCGCCGTCCCACCGGTCCCCGAAAGCAACTGTCTCGCAGTCGGTTCGATTGCAACGAGCGCAGCGGCTCCGGGTCGGGGCGACCGTGGCGCCGACGACCCCGGCGCGACCGACGTGCCGCGCCGCCGCCGAGCCGGGCGGCGGCGGCCCGACGGGACCGACGGGTCGTTCGCCGATGGAACGCCCCCGTTCGTCGCGCAACACGGCACGTTCGTCCCCGAAGCGAACGCCACGGCCGGCGCGGACGCCCCTCGCGGCGGCGCGGCGGTGTCGCCCTCGTCCGGCACGGACGGTGTCGCCCTCGTCCGGCACGGACGGTGTCGCCCTCGTCCGGCACGGACGGTGTCGGCGCGGTCCGGCACGATGGGTCCCATGAGCACCGCCACCACGGATCTGCGCGACGAAGCCGAACGACTGCTCCGCGACCTGGCGGGACCCGGCGCCCGGTTGCGGGAGGACCAGTGGAGCGCCATCGAGGCACTGGTGGTGCATCGCCGGCGAGCGCTGGTCGTGCAGCGCACGGGCTGGGGCAAGTCGGCCGTCTACTTCATCTCCGCCAAGCTGCTCCGCGCCCACGGGCACGGGCCGACCGTGATCGTCTCCCCGCTCCTGGCCCTGATGCGCAACCAGGTCGAGTCGGCGCAGCGCGCGGGCGTCCGCGCGGCCACGATCAATTCCGGCAACGTCACCGAGTGGGAGGAGATCCACCGGCAGGTCGCCGAGGGCG
>NZ_WVTE01000038.1:0-15376 GCF_009939605.1 Rhodococcus sp. YH1
CCGAGAAGCACGCCAATTCGTCGATCATCGATGGACCGATCCTCTCCGTGTCGTGTTCGCCGGTCGGAGGTGGCTCCATCGACGATCTCACCGAGATGACAACGACATCCGGAGCGGCGTGGCGATCAGGGAGCTCCGAACCCATACGTGAAACTTCCGGTGCTCCAGTTCATGGTCGCGTGGTATTTGTAGCCGCTCATCGTGCCATCGCCGTTGTCTTTCGTTGCCGCGAAGCACTCGAATATCGTTGTCATCTCGGTGAGATCGTCGATGGAGCCACCTCCGACCGGCGAACACGACACGGAGAGGATCGGTCCATCGATGATCGACGAATTGGCGTGCTTCTCGGCCATCTGCTTGATACTTGCTTCGATCTGGGTGACGCTTACTCTTCGCATGGAGCGCTCTGCCTCTGCGCGTCGTTCCTCCTCTGCTTTCTCGGCCGCGATCCGATCGGCTTCCCTTTGTGCTGCCGCCGACGCCGCGGCCTCGGCCGCAGCAACCTGAGCCTCGATCTCGGCATCGTGGGAGACCTTCCAGGCGATGCCCGCGACTGCCACAACCGCGAGGAGGGCCGCGATACCCCACGTGATCGGCTTCCGTATCAGGGACTTCCAGCGTGGTGGTCCGGCGTGCGGCTGAGGGGGTGCGGGAAGATCCAACCACTGGCTGCCGTCCCAGTAGCGCATGCTGCCGTCAGGGCTCGGATACCACCCCGGAGCTGCACTATGTGCCTCGTTCGTCATGCCACGGCACCTCCACGGAAGCGGCCGAAATTGCAGTGATCTCCGTAGCGAGCGTATCGCGATAGCGCTGATCAGGGCGTGATTTTGGGGACCGGTTCAAGACTGAGGTGTCACTGTCCCGCAGCGCCGTCCAGGAATGGCTGCAGCGTGCGCACGGGATATTTGGGCGGCGATTCTCTCCATTGTTCTGTAGGTGGTACGAGGGCGACTTCCACGCCCTCCTGAATTTTGCGGTGAGAAACGATTCGGTCATCAGCTACGGAGCCGCGGGGTTACGGTTGGGCGCCGTGGCAGTTGCACCCCCGATCAGCGACGTCGGGTGGGTCGAGACCGTCGGAGCTCACAGTGGACAACCTATGCGCGGCCAGCCGTCAATCGTGTCGTCCACCGGGGAGCGAAAGTCGAGTGGTTCATGGCAACCTTGCACCCGCCGTGGCACCCTTGCACCCACTGTGGGCTGGCGCAATGGGTGCAGTCTGTGGCGAAATAGTACAAGCCTGCGCGCCGGGAGGGGCGGTGCGCACCTAGAATCCGCTCGTGGGCAACAAGTCGGTCACCAGCTACGACGTCGCACGCGCCGCAGGCGTGTCGCAGTCGACGGTGTCCCGCGCCCTCCGGGGCGACCCGCGCGTCATCGAGGAGACCCGCGATCGCATCCAGGCCTTGGCGAAGGAGATGGGGTACGTCCCGCACATCACGGCCCGGAGCCTGATCACGCGGCGGTCGTCGTCGATCGCGGTGGTCAGTGGTGACCTGCGGAACCCGTCGTACCCGACGCTGGTGAACACGCTGCAGGACCGGTTCGCGCAGCACGACTACCGGGTGCTGCTGATGAGCGACCGGACCGAGGGGTCGTTGGAGAAGGACATCCTGGCGCTGCGCGGCGGGCTGGTGGACGGGGTCGTATTCATCTCGGCGCGGCTGGACTCGCCCATCGTGTCGGAGATGATCGACTGGAAGATCCCGCTGGTGATCCTCAACCGCGACGTCGACGGCAGCCAGGCCGGGCGGGTGGACCGGGTGACGTCGGACAACGTGGGCGGGGGCCGGCTCGTCGCCGACCACCTGATCGAGATGGGGCACCGGCGCATCGGACTGATTTCCGGCCCGCTGGAGAACCCGAGCGTGAAGCTGCGCGAGACCGGCTTCCGGGAGGGGCTCGAAAGGCACGGCCACCCGCTGGACGAGACGCTCGTCCACCGCGGCGCGGTGGACGCCAGGACCGGTTTCGAGGGCGGCATGGAGCTGCTGAGCCGGCCGGACCGGCCGACGGCCGTGTTCTGCGCGACGGACTACATGGCCTACGGCACCCTCGACGCCACCAAACGCCTGGGCCTGCTCGTGCCCGACGACGTGTCGATCGTCGGCTACAACGACCTCGACGCGTCGGGTTGGTCGATGTTCGACCTGACGACGGTGCGCCAGCCCCTCGAGGACATGGCCTCGGCCGCCGCCGAACTGCTGCTCGCGCGGATCGACGGCGCGGCGGGCGCGCCGGTGCACCGGAACTTCGCCGTGGAATGGGTGCAGCGGGGGAGTGCGGCCCCCATCGGCCAAGTGGGACGTGCGCAGTCCGTCAAAGATCGTTAACCGGGGCAACAAGTCCGTTACCCACGAGCTCCGATCCGGCAATAACCCCTGAATACATTCGAAGTCATAGCGAGCAGGGCAGTGTTGCCCCACCGCTTCTTCGAATCCCCGCAGCTTCAGGAGCGACATGGAAATCGGCGTCTTCATCCCCATCGGCAACAACGGCTGGCTCATCTCCAAGAGCGCCCCGCAGTACATGCCGTCGTTCGAGCTCAACAAGACGATCGTGCAGAAGGCCGAGAAGCACGGCCTCGACTTCGCCCTGTCGATGATCAAGCTCAAGGGCTTCGGCGGCGAGACCGAGTTCTGGGATCACAACCTCGAGTCGTTCACCCTCATGGCCGGCCTCGCGGCCGTCACCGAGAAGATCAAGCTGTTCGCCTCCACCCCGATCCTCACCCTCCCGCCGGCCATGGTGGCCCGCATGGCGTCGACCATCGACTCGATCGCCCCCGGCCGCTTCGGCGTCAACATCGTGACCGGTTGGGCGCCCAACGAATACACGCAGATGGGCCTGTGGCCGGGCGAGGAGTACTTCGGCTACCGCTACCAGCAGGCCACCGAATACGTGACCGTCATGCGGCAGCTATGGGCCGACGGCGTCAGCAACTTCAAGGGCGAGCACTACACGATGGACGAGTGCGTCCTCTCGCCGAGCCCCACCGGCGGCGCCGTGCCGATCGTCGCGGCCGGACAGTCCAAGAGCGGCATGAAGTTCGCCTCCGAAATGGCCGACTACAACTTCATCATGGGCACCGGCATCAACACACCCACCGCGATCTCCGACGCCACCGCCACCCTCGTCGAGGCGGCGAACAAGACGGGCCGCGACGTCGGCGCCCTGACGCTGTTCATGATCATCGCCGACGAGACCGACGAAGCGGCCCAGGCGAAGTGGCAGGACTACCACGACAACGCCGATCTCGCCGCGCTCGGCTACATGGCCGACCAGTCCGCTGCCGACGCCACCGCCGACGACGCCTCGACCGCCAAGACCATCTCCCTGCCCGAGGGCGCGGTGAACTTCAACATGGGCACCCTCGTCGGCTCGTACGAGACCGTCGCGAAGATGCTCGACGAGGTCGCCGAGATCGAGGGCATCAAGGGCATCATGCTCACCTTCGACGACTTCGTCGAGGGCATCGAGAACTTCGGTACCCGCATCCAGCCGCTGATGAAGAGCCGCACCACCGTTCAGGCCGAAGCCGCCTGACCCCGAGCGGCGGGTGGGGGCGCGTGCACCGATCCGCGCCCCCACCCGCCACCCCACACCCGGAGGTTCCCTCTTGCATCCGCGCACCCTCGACGTCGCGATCGTCCAAGCCGGCGAACTCACCGAGGACCTCCTCGGCAACCTGGCCCGGCTCGCCGCCCTCGGCCGCACCGCCGCCGCACCCGACGCGACCGGCGCCGTCCCCGACCTGGTGGTGCTGCCCGAACTGATCACCACCCCCTACTTCTGCACCAGCCACGACGTGGACCGCACCCCCTGGGCGCAGACCGTCCCCGGCGAGGCCACCACGCTGTTCGGCGACCTCGCCCGCGAACTCGGCTGCGCGATCGCCTTCGGCCTGTTCGAGCGCACCACCCACGACGCCACCCACAACTCCGTCGTCCTCGTCGACCCGGCCGGTGAGGTCGTCACCTGGCGCACCCCCGACGGCGGCGCAGTGCCCGCCTACCGCAAGCTCTCGCTGCCCGCGAGCACGGTCGGCGACGTCGACATCGACGAGAAGTACCACTTCGCGCCCGGCCAGGCCCCCGCCACCGCCGACCTGTTCGGCACCCGCTTCGGCTGCGTGATCTGCTACGACCGCACCTTCCCCGAGTATTGGGCCGTCGCCCGCGCGCTCGGCGCCGAGGTGATGCTCGCGATCGTCTCGTCCCTCGGCACCCGCGAAGACCTGTTCCTCGCCGAGTTGCAGACCCGTGCCCTCGAATCGCAGATGTGGATCGTCGCCGCCAACCGTGCCGGGCCGGAGACCCTGAACGGCGTGACCGTCGACTACTTCGGCCTCTCGTGCGTCATCGCCCCGAACGGCGAGGTCGTCGCGCAGGCACCCGCGCACCGGGCGGGGGAGACGCTGCGCTTCACCCTCGACCTCGACGCCGTCCCGGCCGTGCGCGCGGCCTTCCCGCTGGCCCGCGACCGTCGCCCCGACGTGCTGCGCCTGCTCGCCGACCTCACCGCCGGCATCGTCCGGCCCGAGCCGCTGCCCCGGCCGAGTGCCCTGCCGCTGGAGGTGAGCGGGTGACCACCACCGACTATCCCGACCTCACCGCCGCCGCGGCCACCTCCGTCGACGACCTGCTGCCGCAGGCCCGCGCCGACATGGCACCCCTGCTCGAGACCTCCCGGCTCGCGCCGCTGCCGCCCGCACCCGACGCGCCGGCCGCCGAGCCCGCCCACTCCGTCGCGCTGCTCGCCGCGAGCCCCGTCCCGGCCCCGCCCCTCCCGGCCCCGGCGCACCGCGCGCGCACCGGCGCGGCGCTGCACGACCTCGGCGTGCTCGACCTGCTCGCCGCCTACGCCGCCGACACCACCACGCCCACCGCGGTGCTCGCCGCGCTGCGCGCCCGCTGGGCCGACCCGGCGCTCGTCGGCGGGGCGATTCTCGCCGTCGTCGACGGCGCCGACGAGGCCGCCGCCGACTCCGACCGCCGCTGGCTGGGCGGCACCGCCCGCCCGCTCGAGGGCGTCTTCTTCGGCGTCAAGGACATCGTCGACGTCGCCGGCGCCCCGGTCACCGCGGACTCGCACACCACCGGCGACCGCGTCGCCGGCACCGACGCCACGGCCGTCGCCCGGCTGCGGGCCGCCGGCGCCATCCCCGTCCTGATCACCGCGACCACCGAATTCGCCTGCGGGGCTCCGCACAACGCCCGCCACGGCGCCGTCACCAACCCGTGGGACCGCAGCCGCTGGACCGGCGGCTCGTCGACCGGCTCGGCCGGCGCCCTCGCCGCGCGCCTCGTCCCGCTCGCCCTCGGCACCGACACCGGCGGCTCGATCCGCGTGCCCAGCGCCCTGTGCAACCTCACCGGCATCAAGCCCACCTACGGGCTCGTCCCGCGCACGGGCGTCGCGTCGCTGTCGTGGACCCTCGACCACATCGGGCCGATGGCGCGCTCCGCCGCCGACCTGCGCGTCGTCCTCGACATCCTCGCCGGACCCGACGGCCTCGACCCCGCCGCGGCCCCGGACGCGGTGGCGCGGCAGGTGCAGGCCGGCCTCGCGGACCCCGGCACTCCCGGCGCGCCGTCGCTGGCGGGCGTGCGGCTCGGCGTCCCCACCACGTGGTTCACCGAGCTGTGCGACGCGGGCGTGCTGGCCGCGTGGGAGGCGGCGATCGCCGCGCTGCGGGGCCTGGACGTCGAGGTGGTGCCCGTCGACATCCCCGACGCCCACCGCCTGCACGACGACGTCACCATCGTGCTCACCTGCGAGCTCGCCGCCAACCAGGAGGGCGCGCTGGAGCGGTTCGCGCGGTACGACATCGGCACCCAGGTGCGCATCGCGCGCGGGCTGGTGCCTTCGGCGGTGGACTACCTGCGTTCGCTGCGCCGCCGCGCCGGCGCCCAGCACGCGACGGTGCAGGCGTTCGACACCGCCGGGATCGACGCGTTCGTCACCCCGGGCATCGGGGCGACGGCCGCGCGGCTGTCGGACGTCACCGTCGAGATCGACGGCGTGCGCCACCCGATGCAGTCGATCGTGGGCCGCAACACCGGCCTGTTCGACTACCTCGGCCTGCCCGCAGTGATGGCGCCGGCCGGCTTCGTCGACGGCCTCCCCGTCGGCGTGCAGATCGTGGGCCGGCCGTGGGCCGACGACACGTGCCTGCGCCTGACGCAGGTGCTGCAGGCCGTCACCGACGTCCACGAGCGTCGCGCCGATGGATAGCCTTGCCGCACGGCATCATCCGTGGCGGGTGTTCGCGGCCACCAGTATCGGCGTGGTCGCGGTGTTCCTCAGCATCAGCGGCCTCACCGTCGCGCTGCCCACCGTCACCCGCGAGCTGGGTGCCTCGGCGGCGCAGTCGACGTGGATCCTGTTGGGCTACATGCTCGTCACCACCGCACTGATCCTCGTGTTCGGCCGGCTCGCCGACATCGTCGGCCGGCGCCCGCTGTATCTGGCGGGGCTGGCGGTGTTCACGGTCGCGACCGGGCTGTGCATGCTCGCGCCGACCGCCGGGTGGCTGATCGCGGGGCGGGTGCTGCAGGGCGTCGGGGCGGCGGCCGTCGTCACCAACAACACGGCGCTGCTCACCGACACCTTCCCGCCGCACAGCCTGGGCCGTGCCCTCGGCTGGAACGCGACCGTCGCGGCCGTCGCGCAGGTCGTCGGGCCGGTGATCGGCGGTGCGGCGACGGCCGCGTTCGGCTGGCGCGGGCTGTTCGTCGTCGTGCTGCCGGTGGGCGTGCTCGCGATCGCGTCGTCGCTGATGGTGATCCCGCGTGGCACCCGCCGGCGCATCGAGCGCGAGCCGTTCGACCTGGCGGGGGCCGTGCTGTCGACCGCGCTGCTGACCGCCGTCGTGCTGGCGCTGACACCGGGGGTGACGTCGTCGCCGTGGTTGCCGTGGGCGTGCGGCGCCGCGAGCCTGGTGCTCGGCGCGGTGTTCGCGGCGGTGCAGATCCGTCGCGCCCATCCGCTGGTGGACCTGACGCTGTTCCGCAACCGCGGCATCGCGCTCGTCCTCGTGGCGGTGCTCGTCAACGCCGTCGCCACCTACGCGGTGACGCTGCTCGTGTCGCTGTACGGGCAGGCGGTGGGCGGGATCTCGGCCGTCGCGGCTGGGTTGCTGGTGATGCCCGTCGCGGTGGGCACCGTCGTCGCGGCCGCCGCCGCGGGCTCGCTGATGCTGCGCTTCACCCCGCGCACGCTGACCGCCACGGGCATGGCGCTCAACGCCGTCGGGCTGCTCGGCGTCACCCTGATGCTCTCGCCGGACGGCGGATCGCTAGGAGCGACGGCGCCGTTCCTGTTCGTCCTCGGCTGCGGCACCGGCCTGTTCATGACCCCGAGCACCAGCGCGCTGATGCTCACCGCGCCCGCGGAACGTCGCGGGATCGCCAACGGGCTGCGCTCGACGCTGCAGAACGTCGGCTACCTGCTCAGCACCGCGCTGGCGCTGGCCGTCGCGACCGTCGGGCTCAGCGCCACCGCGCGGCAGGCCGCGTACGGCGGCACCCTCGGCACGCTCGGCAGCGCCGAACTGGCGCGGTTCGTCGACAACGTCCGCGCGGTGGGTCTCGCGCTCACCGTCGTCGCCGCCGCGGGCGTCGCCGTGTGCCTGGCCTTCCCGCGACGGAACGCCGCGCCCGCCGCCGTGCGTCCCCTCGAGCCCGTCACGACCCTGAAGGACATCGCATGACCCTCGCCGACCGCACCACCCAGGCGGCCGACTACGCCCGCGCCGGCTTCGGGCAGGAACTTCAGCCCGGCACTCGCCCGGCCCTGATCGTCGTCGACCCGGCCCGCGCCTACATCGACCCGGACTGCCCGCTCTACGCCGGGGTGGAGGAGAACGTCGCGGCGATGCGCACGCTGCTCGCCGACGCCCGCGCCGCCGGCATCCCCGTCGTGATCACCGAGGTGCGGCTGCGCGCCGACGGCGCCGACGCCGGGGTGTTCTTCAAGAAGTCGGGCACGCTCGTCGCGTTCTGCGAGGGCAGCCCGTACGGGGAGCTCATCGACGGCCTCGAGCCGACGTGTGCCGAGCTGCTCGTGACGAAGAAGTACGCGAGCGCGTTCTTCGGGACGTCGCTGAATTCGTACCTGACGTCGCTCGGGGTGGACACTGTCCTCATCGCCGGCCTGTCCACGAGCGGCTGCGTGCGCGCGACGACCCTCGACGCGATGCAGCACGGCTACATTCCCATAGTCGTGGAAGACGCCGTGGGCGACCGGGATCCGGCCATCCACCACTCGAACCTGTTCGACATGCAGCAGAAAATGGCCGAGGTCTGGCCGCTGACCCGCGCCCAGTCCTACCTCGCCCGTGCGTGATTCCGGTAGCGCTGGCTACCAGAAACGCGCACGGGCGGCGGAGCCGCACGGCAGTTAACACGAACGAACCAACGGTGTTGCCGGCCGCAACACGGCACCCGATACATTCGAAGTCATCGACCGCATCGGCCGGCCCCGCAACGACGCGCCCCCGCCTCTCGTCGAATCCCGCCTCTCGTCGAACCTCCTCTTCCCCCTCCAGGAGAATTCATGCGCACCACCCTTCCCGGCCGCGCCGCGATCGCCGCGCTCACTCTCACGGCCGCCCTCGGTCTCGCCGCATGCAGTAGTTCCGGCTCCGGCGGCGGCGACGTCTCCGACGTCGACGTCGCGGCCGGCATCGAATACGCCCGCGCCCAGCTCGCGAAGTACGCGGCCGACCCGGAGTTCACACTCGAGGCCGAGCCCTTCCCGATGCGGAACATCGCCGGCAAGACGATCTTCGCGATCCCCACCAACAGCGAGAACCCCTACAACGTCGCCGTCGACGAGGAATCGAAGAAGGTCGCCGAACGCTACGGCGCCACCTGGATCGAATACACCAACCAGGGCCAGCCCGCCCAGTGGGCCACCGGCGTCGAGCAGGCCGTCAACCAGAGGGTCGACCTGATCATCCTCTCCCAGGGCATCGACGCCTCCCTCATCAAGCCGGCCCTCGAAAAGGCCGAGGCGGCAAACATTCCCGTCCTGCTCACCCACACCATCCTGCGCGGGGAGTCGCTGCCAGCCGGCCTCGAGGGGCTCGTCGACGCCACCACCGACGCCCCGCTCGCCGAGGCCAACCGCCTCACCGTCGACTGGATGATCGATCAGACCGACGGCGAGGGCAACGCCCTGATCATTACCTCCAACGAGGTCCCGCCCGCCAAGGCCGAGGTCGCGGCGATGGAGGACGAGATCGCGCAGTACTGCCCCCGGTGCGAATACAAGATCGTCAACGTGCCCGTCGCCGAGTGGGCCACCAAGATCCAGTCCGAGGTGCAGTCAGCCCTCTCCGCCGACCCCACCATCAACTTCGTCCTGCCCATCTACGATTCGATGTCGCTCTATGCCCAGTCCGGCATCAAGGCCGCCGGCAAGACCGGCCAGGTCGAGATCTCCTCCGTCAACGGCACCCCCGCCGTGCTGAAGATCCAGCAGGACGACGGCATCGTCACCATGAACGTCGGCGAATCCATCCCGTGGCTCGCCTGGGCCACCATGGACCAGGCCGGCCGCCTGCTCCTGGGCTACGACCCCGTCCCGAACGGTGCCCAGCAGACCCCGCTCAAGCTCATCACCGCCGACAACATCGACGAGACCGGCACCCCGCCGCAGCCCGACAAGGGCTACGGCACCGCCTACGTCACCGGCTACGAGGCCCTGTGGGGGTCCAGTGAGCAGCCCTGACCCCATCGTCAACATCGTCGGCCTGTCCAAGACCTTCGGCAGCCACACCGTCCTGAAGGACGTCGGCCTGACGATCCACGCCGGCGAGGTGCACGGCCTGCTCGGCGAGAACGGCTCCGGCAAGTCCACCCTCATCAAGGTCCTCGCCGGTTTCCACGCCCCCGACCCCGGTGCCGCCCTGCAGGTCCGCGGCCGCGACGTGCCCCTGCCCGTCCCCGCCGGCGGGTTCCGCGAACTCGGCATCAGCTTCGTCCACCAGGACCTCGCGCTCGTGCCCGACCTGTCGGTGGTGGAGAACCTGCGCGTCGGGCCCGTCGTCGCCGGCTCTAGGCCGTGGATCTCGTGGCGGCGCGAGAAGGGCACCGCCCGAGCGCTGTTCGACCGCTTCGGCCTCGACGTCGACCCGGATGCGCCGGTGTCGAGCCTCGGCGAGACCGACCGCGCGCTCGTCGCGATCCTGCGGGCCGTGGAGGAACTCGGCGACCGCCGCACCCTCCTCGTCCTCGACGAGCCGACCGTCTTCCTCCCCCGCGAGGGCACCGACCTGCTGTTCTCCGTCGTCCGCGAGATCGTCGCCGACAGGAAGGCCGCGGTCCTGTTCGTCTCGCACGACCTCGACGAGGTGCTCGACCACACCGACCGCGTCACCGTCCTGCGCGACGGCGTCTCCCAGGGCACCCACCGCACCCGCGACCTCACCGCCGTCTCGCTCATCGACCTCATCGTCGGCCGCAGCCTCGACTCCGCCGACCCCCGCGTCGCCGGTCCCGTCCGCGACTTCGACGACGCGTCGCCGCTCGCCCGGGTCGAGGAACTCGAGACCGCGACCGTCGACGGGATCGGCTTCGACGTGCGGCCCGGCGAGATCGTCGGCCTCACCGGCATCGCCGGCTCCGGCTACGACGACGTGCTGCCCGCCGTTTACGGGGCCCGACCGGCCCGCGGGGGAAGGTTGACGATCGGACCCGACACCGTTGCGCTACAGACGATCACGCCGATCGACGCGCTCGACCGCAAGGTGGTGTACGTGCCGCCGGACCGCAAGGTGGAGGGCAGCGCGCCGGAGCTGACCGTCGCCGAGAACGTCACCCTGCCGATTCTCGGCGCGGGCCTGGTCAAACCGGGCGCGCTCAGGGCCGTCGCCGCGTCCCTAGCCGAACGCTGCGACGTGCGGCCCCGCGACCCCCAGGCCGTCTACGGTTCCCTCTCCGGCGGCAACCAGCAGAAGGCCCTGCTCGGCAAGTGGCTCCAGACCGACCCGGCGCTGGTGCTGCTCGCCGAACCCACTCAGGGCGTAGACATCGGTGCCCGCGCCCGCATCTTCGAGATGCTCCGCGAGACGGCGCGCGGGGGAGCGGGCATCGTCGTCGCCAGCTCCGACTACGAGCAGCTGTCGGTGCTGTGCGACCGCGTCCTCGTCTTCTCCCGCGGCCACATCGTCGCCGACCTCACCGGCGACCACCTTTCCAAGCACCACATCTCGGACAGCGTCCTCGGACTGACCCGACAGGAAGTGAAAGCCTGATGTCCGTCACCCTCGACAAGACCACCACCACGAAAACTCCCGCACCCGTGGCGGACTCCGCCCGGCCGCGCGTCGCGCTCGGCCCGCTGGTCGAGAAGTACGCGCTCGTGCTGGCCCTCGTCGCCGTCGTGCTCGTGTTCAGCGCGCTGCGCCCCGAGATCTACCCGACCGCGAACAACCTGCAGAACATCCTCGGCTCCCAGGCCGTGCTGCTCATCCTCGCCCTCGGGCTGATCGTGCCGCTCACCGCCGGCGAGTTCGACCTCTCGGCCGTGTCCACCATGTCCCTCGCCGCGATGACCATCGCGGTGCTCAACGTCCAGCAGGGCTGGTCGCTGCTGCCGGCCATCGCCGTCGCCGTGCTTGTCGCGCTGTTCGTCGGCGTCGTGAACGCCGTGCTCGTCGTCCGGCTGCACATCGACTCGTTCATCGCGACGCTCGGCAGCGGCACGGTCGTCCTCGGCGTGGTGCAGTGGATCTCCGATTCCACCTCGGTCACCGGCATCGACGCCGCGCTCGTCGACGCGACCATCGGCACCCGCCTGTTCGGGGTGTCGCTGCAGTTCTACTACGCCCTCGCCCTCGTCCTGCTCACCGCGGTGATCTTCCAGTACACGCCGATCGGGCGGCGGCTGCTGTTCGTCGGGCGCGGCCCGCAGGTCGCGCGGCTCAGCGGCCTGCACGTCGACCGCATCCGCGGTGGCGCGCTCGTCACCTCCGCGCTCGTCGCGGCCCTGGCCGGCATCGTCTACGCCGGCATGCTCGGCGGCGCCGACCCGTCGTCCGGCCAGTCGTTCATGCTGCCGGCGTTCGCCGCCGCATTCCTGGGCGCCACCGCGATCGTGCCCGGCCGCTTCAACGCCTTCGGCACCCTCGTCGCGGTGTACTTCCTCGTCGCCGGGGTCGTCGGGCTGCAGATGCTCGGCGTCGCCAGCTTCGTCCAGCAACTGTTCTACGGCGGCGCACTCGTCGTCGCCGTCGCCCTCTCCGGTGCGGTCCGTCGTCGCACCGCCTCCCGATCCGCGCGCTGAGCGCCCGACCGAAGGACACCCGCCATGAAGACCACCGTCGTCGCCGGCAACCCCAAGCCCGGCTCCCGCACCCTCGACGCCGCCACCCACCTGGCCACCGAACTCACCGGCTCCGCCCCCGACCACGTCGTCGACGTAATCACCCTCGGACCCGGCCTGCTCGGCTGGGGCGACGACGCCGTCAAGGCGGCGGTGGACACCGTCGCCGCCTCGGACCTCGTGGTCGTCGCCAGCCCCACCTTCAAGGCCACCTACACCGGCATCCTCAAGCTCTTCCTCGACCAGTTCGCCACCGGCGACGGCCTGCGCGACGTCACCGCCGTGCCGCTCATGCTCGGCGCCGGCCCGGCCCACGCCCTGGCCCCGGACCTGCTGCTCAAGCCGGTCCTCGTCGAACTCGGTGCCACCACCCCGGCGCCGGGTCTGTACCTGCTCGACTCCACCTACACCACCGACACGCGGATCGCGGACTACGCCCAGCGCTGGGCTCCGGTCCTGCGCTCCACTCTCCGGACGGAGGCCCGATGACCACCCTGACCCTCGACGGCGCCGCGCTGCGTCGCGCCTTCGCCCACATCCCGTCCGGGGTCGTCGCGATCTGCGCCGACACCGGCACCGAACGCCTCGGCATGGCCGCGAGCACGTTCGTGCCGGTGTCGTTGGATCCGCCGCTGGTGGCATTCTGCGTGCAGAACACCTCCACCACCTGGCCGAAGCTCGCGGCACGACCGCGACTGGGCATCAGCGTCCTGAACTCCGACGGTGCCGCCCGGGTGCTCGCGGCCAAGGACGGCGACCGGTTCGCCGGCATCGACACCGAAACCCGGGACAGGGGAGCGCTGTTCGTCGCCGGCTGTAGCGTCCGGCTGGACGTGTCGATCGAACAGCAAGTGCCCGCGGGCGACCATGCCATCGTCGTGCTGCGGGTCCACGAACTGCACTGCGACGACTCCGGCACCGAGCCGATCGTGTTCCACCGCAGCGCCTTCCGCCGGCTGGTGGCGTCGTGAACCGGATCGAGGCGGCGCTGGCCGCACTGCGCGCGGGGCGGCCCGTCCTCGTCGCCGACGACGCCGACCGCGAGAACGAGGGTGACGTGATCCTCGCCGCCCACCACGCGAGTCCGGAGTGGATCGCGTGGACCGTGCGGCACACCTCGGGCCTGCTGTGCGCGCCGATGACCGGCGCCCGCGCCGACGCCCTGGACCTGCCGGCGATGGTGACCGACAACCAAGACCCGAAGCAGACCGCGTACACGATCACGGTCGACGCGGCGCGCGGGGTGAGCACCGGCATCAGTGCCGCCGACCGCGCCACCACGCTGCGGGTGCTCGCCGACCCCACCGCCACCGCCCGCGACCTGATCCGGCCCGGGCACATCCTGCCGCTGCGCGCCCGGCCCGGCGGGGTGCTCGAACGTCCCGGCCACACCGAGGCCGCCGTCGACCTGTGCGCGCTCGCCGGGCTGCCCCAGGTCGGGGTGATCGCCGAACTCGTCGCCGACGACGGGTCCATGATGCGCATGCCCGGCATCGAGGACCTCGGCGCCCGGCACGACCTGCCCGTCCTCACCGTCGCGGAGCTGATCAACTACCGCGCCGCGCACCCGCTGCCCGCAACCGTGGTGCCGGCCGGGCGGGTGATCCGCGCCGACGAGACCGTGATGCCGACCCGGTTCGGCACCTTCCGTGCCGTCGGCTACCTGGACCGGCACACCGGTGCCGAGCACCTGGCGCTGCTCGCCGGAGACCCGGTCGACGGGGCGCTGGTGCGGGTGCATTCGGAGTGCCTGACCGGGGAGTCGTTCGCCTCCCAGCGCTGCGAATGCGGCCCGCAGCTCGACGCCGCCCTCGAGCGTCTCGCCCACGAGGGCGGGGTGCTGGTGTATCTGCGCGGGCACGAGGGCCGTGGCATCGGACTGCTGAAGAAGCTGGCCGCCTACCGGCTGCAGGACGGCGGCCTGGACACCGTGCAGGCCAATCTGGAACTGGACGAACCCGCCGACGGCCGCGAATACGGCGGTGCCGCCGCGATCCTGCACGACCTCGGTGTGCGGTCGGTGCGGCTGCTCACCAACAACCCGGCCAAGATCTCCGGCCTCGAGGCCAACGGCATCGTCGTGTCGGGGCGGGTGCCGCTGCACGTCGGCAGGGCCCCGGCGAACGTGCGTTACCTCGAAGCCAAACGACGGCGGATGGGACATCTGCTGCCGGCGGCGGAAGGCTGAGGCGCAGAACATTATCCGCGCACCTCGCAGTCATCCGCTCGTGCAATTGCAGGAGCGGATGACTGACGGCCGAGCGGCTGTGAGGGCCTTTCAGCGGTTGCGTGACTCGAACTCGTCGCGTGCGGCGACGATGCGCGCGACGGTGTCTTCGATGCCGGTGCACTACTGGGATTCCGGCAGGGGAACGTTCCGGTCGCGAAAGTGGACGCGGCCGAATATCAAGACTCCGTTAGCGGTTCGACGCTCATTCCACATCGGTACGGCAGGGGCGAGTTGGTCTCGGGCAGCGCGCATCGTACCGCCAGTTGGGTGGGCACGATGTCGTCCCCGTTGTCGGTTGCTTAATCGCAGTAGTCGCATCGACCGGTAGCCGGAAGAGCCGTGCGGTGTACCGGGCAGAAATCGGTTTGGGTGTGTCTGGTCGACGCATCCCGGCGAGCCGCTGCGGACCGCGTGGCCGCCACCTTGGGCGTGAGCGTGGGTTCTCCACCGTCCGCGGGCAGGTTGTCGGCATAGGCGCGGTAGCACTCGAGCCGGGCCCAGGCGGCGTGATGATCGAGGTCATCGGGAATGGGCTCACTGGCGGTCTCGAGGACGTAGCGGTAACCGTCGCCGACGGTGTGGTCCTGCTTGACGCAGAGTGCCGTGAGCGGGGGCTCGCCGCGACGTGCGCATTCGTCGACTACTACTCCGAGGACCTTTCCGATCCAGTTGCGCATCTGTATTCGGGTGCGAATGCCGGCTTCTTCTTGGACTTGTTCGGCCAGATCCATGTAGGTGATGAATCCGTTGTATCGCCGCGCAGTGCGCTCGAGAATGCCCTGGGCGGCCACCGCCCACGCCGCCCGAGCG
>NZ_WVTE01000039.1:0-15094 GCF_009939605.1 Rhodococcus sp. YH1
CGAAGAACGCGTCGAAGCCCTCGATGCCGCCCTCGCGGCCGAGACCGGACTGCTTGTAGCCGCCGAAGGGCTGCACGACGCACATCGCGTAGCCGTTGACGGAGATCTGGCCGGTGCGCACCCGTCGCGCGATGCTCTGGGCCAGCTCTTCGTCCCTCGCGTAGACGGAGCCGGAGAGGCCGTAGTCCGAGTCGTTGGCGATGGCGACGGCCTCGTCGATCGAATCGAACGGAATGACCACCAGCACAGGCCCGAAGATCTCCTCCTGCGCGATGCGCATGTCGTTGGAGACGTCCGCGAACAGGGTCGGTTCGACGTACCACCCGCGGTCGAGGTGGGCGGGCTTGCCGCCACCGGTCACCAGACGGGCACCCTCCTTCTTGCCGATCTCGATGTAGTCGAGCACCCGCGTCTGCTGACGCTCGGCGGCCAGGGGGCCGAGGACAGTGTCCTCGTCACGGGGATCACCGACCTTCACGCTCTCCATCACCGCCTTGATCGCCTCGACGACCTCCTCCTGGCGCTCGCGCGGGACGATGATGCGGGTGAGGGCGGCGCAGACCTGCCCCGAGTGACCGATGCCGCCGAACACCATGCCGGGCAGGAAGGTGTCCAGGTCGATGTCGTCGGCGATGATCGCGGCAGACTTGCCGCCCAGCTCGAGGGTGACCCGCTTGATCCGCTCGGCGGCCCGGCTCATGACGACGCGGCCGGCCGCCGTGCTGCCGGTGAAGCTGATCTTGTCGACGTCCGGGTGGCTGACGAGGTAGTCACCCACCTCCCGTCCTGCCGGCACGACGCTGATGACGCCTTCGGGCAGACCGGCGGCGTCGAGCGCCTCGGCCAGCATCATCATCGTGACGGGGCCCTCCGGGGCCGGCTTGAGCACCACCGTGCAGCCCGCGGCGAGTGCGGGCGAGATCTTCAGCGAGCCGGTCGCAACCGGACCGTTCCACGGGACCACGACCGCGACGACACCGATGGGCTCACGCACGATCTTGCCGTGCCCGCCCTTCCAGGTGCGCTCCTCCTCGAACGCGAAGCGCTCGTGGAACGTGGCCGCGTCGTCCCACATGTCGACGGCGTTCTGGTGGAACAGAGTGGAAACCGCTGCGGGGGCGCCCAGTTCGAGGGTGAAGGCCTCGGCCATCTCGGGGATGCGCTTCTTCACCTCGTTCCCGACGCGCACGAGGATCTCCGCCCGCTCGGCGGGCGTCATCCGCGGCCAGGGACCTTCGTCGAACGCCTTGCGCGCCGCCGCGACGGCGCGGTCCATGTCCGCCTCGCGCGCCTCGGGCACGGTCGCGATGACCTCGCCGTTGATCGGGGAGATCACCTCGATCACCGCGTCGCTGGACGGCTCGACCCACGATCCGCCGATGAACAGCTTGTCGTAGCTCTTCAGCTGGATGGGAGTGGCTGTGGTCATGCTGTGTTCCTCCACTCGACCGCGGACTCTCGCCACGGCGACTCGCTGGATGGGATGGGAGTACTACTTCGCTGCCGGGGCCGGCGCCTGCAGGGGCGCCGACAGATCCCGGATCTCGTCCGGATCCACGACGACACGGCGGTCGATCGCCATGCGGGCCTGCACCATGTGCCGGGGGGAATCGACGCTCAGGTGCGCGGTGAGCTGCCCGGCGGCATCGAACCAGGCCGCACCCCACTTGCCGTCCGCACCCTCGCGGAACACCATATCGTCGGATTCGCTTCTGTGTCCGACGAATTGGATTTTGTGTCCGAACTGGTCGCTCCAGAAGTACGGGACCGGGTCGAAGACGGGCGGCGACTGCGGTCGCAGGAGCGCGCCGGCGACCGTCGCCGGCCCGGTGCGCGCCTCGTCCCAGTGTTCACCCCCGAGTCGCGTCCCGAACCGGGGCGACCAGCGCATCGCGACGTCTCCGACGGCGAACACCGCCGGGTCGGCGGTTCGCAGCGACTCGTCGACGACGACCCCGCGATTGATCTCGAGTCCCGCCCCGGTCAGCCAGCCCACGTCGGGCCGCACTCCGATACCGGTGACGACGACGTCCGCCGGCAGTGCGGTGCCGTCGTCCAGTGTCAGCCCGTCTGTCGTGACCTCGCCGACGCCGGTGCCGCAGCGCAGATCGACTCCGTCCCACCACGATCGCAGCCGTTCGGCGACCTGCGCGCCCAGCGGACCCGCAAGCGGCCGGGACCCGGCTTCCACGCAGGTGACCGAGCAGCCGAGAGACAGTGCGGTCGTGGCGATCTCGGCGTTGATCCAGCCGGCACCGACGAGAACGACGCGGGCTCCCGGGCGCAGCTCGGCGCGGAGACGCTCGGCGTCCGCGGCGGTGCGGAGCACGAGTTGCCGGCCCGCCCCGGGCAGCGAGACCGGGGCCGCCCCGGTCGCGACGACCAGCGCGTCGTAGGAGTGTGCGCCGGCATCGGTGTGCACCGCCCGGGCTGCGGTGTCGAGCGCCCGGGCCCGGACACCGAGGCGCAGTTCGACGCCGAGCGCCGCGTAGTCGACGTCGAACGTGGTGTCCTGCGCCTCGAGGAGTGCGGACTTGCTCAGCGGCGGGCGGTCGTACGGCGGGGTGGGCTCGGAACAGATCAGCTCGAGCTCGCCGTCGAAGCCTTCGGCGCGCAACGCCTCACACGTGCGGAGCCCGGCGAGGCCGCCGCCGACGACGACGATTCTTCGGCCGTTGAACACGGCGTTCCCCTGTCCTGTCGATGAATCGGATGGTGCGGTGGGTGCGCTCGGTACCACTCAGTACAAGGTGTAGTCCGACAGCACGCGCGGGCCCGGCGTGTAGGTGGCCGGGATCCGCTGCCAGCCCATGTTGGTGCCCTGATGCGGGTACCGCTCGAGCGCGGAGAAGTCCACCTCGTAGTCGGGCATCCGCTCGAGAATCTGGGTGATGAGCGTCTTGGACATGTAGCGGCCGAGATGCGATCCGGCGCAACGGTGTACGCCGATTCCGAATGCGGTGTGCCGGTTCGGCCACCGTTCGATGTCGATCTCGTCCGGGTTGTCGAAGAGCTTCTCGTCGCGATTGGCCGACGACCAGGACAGCAGCACCCGATCGCCCTTCTTCATGGGGCAGCCCTGGAACTCGGTGTCCTTGGTGACGGTCCGGGCGAGCGCCTGAGTGGGCGAGAAGTACCGCAGGAACTCCTCGACGGCGTGGTCCATCAGGCTCGGATCGTCGATGAGCCGCCGCCGCACGGCCGGGTGCTCGGCGAGCCACACCAGCGCCTGGCTCACCAGGGACGCGGTGGTACCGACACCGCCGGCGAGCAGCAGATCGACGATCGAGTACATCTCGAAGTCGTTGAGCGGACGACCGTCGACCTCCTGCTGCACGAGGTAGCTGATGATGTCGTCGGTGGGGTTCTCGCGACGGGCCCGGATGGTCTCGCGCATGCGGTCGCCCAGGTACGGGAAGTCGACCTCCATCGCGTGGCGGTAGTCGTCACTTCCCGGAATGCCGGCGAGCGCCTGGTGGTGCGCGTGGGAATAGCGCTTCCAGTCGGCGAGGTCGAGACCGAGCCAGTCCACCGTCACGATGGAGGGAACCGAGATGACCGAGGTGAGGTCACACTGCCCGTCCTCGATCACGCTGTCGATGAACCCGGCGGTGTGGCGGTCGACGAGCGCCTTCATCCGATCGACGGCCGCGGGCGCGGTGATCGGGTTGACGATCTTGCGGTACTTGCGGAACTCCGGGGGATCGAGCTCGATGGGGATGTGGAAGTGCATCGGCGTCTTCGGGATGACGACCGAAAGGCCCTCTCCCCCATATTCGTTGCGCGCGGACGAGAACGTCTCGTCGTCACGGGCGGCCTCGAAGACCGAGTCGTAGTCGCTGAGCACCCAGTACCCGCCGTGCGCCTCCGTCCAGGCGACTCGCTCGTTCTGGCGGACCTTGCGGTACGAGGCGACCGGATCGGCAGAGTGCTCCTGCGAATTGTGGTCGAAGTTGATGACGGGGCAACGATTGCGGCTGTCCATCGCGTGGACCCTCCTGCGTCGGATCGGGCATCTCCTGCTAATGGTTATAACAGATGATATAGTAGTGTAGATCACACCGCCAGCCCGGCTATCAAATCAAATGTTCAACGAGCTGGCATCCTCGATATCCGGATGACGGAAGGAGCGACCGATGAAGGTTGTTGTCGACGAGAACCACTGCCAGGGCCACGGGCTGTGCTTCATGACCTCCCCGCAGGTCTTCGCGCTGCGCGAGGAGGACGGCCACGCGTACGTCCTGCCCGGGGGCGACGACCCGGCCAACGAGCACGCCGCACGCGAGGCCGCCGCGTCCTGCCCCGAGCGTGCGATCTCCGTCGTCACCGAGTGACGACGCCTTCCGAGCGGCCGGCACACGACGGAGGAAGGGGCCCCGGGTTCGACCCCGGGGCCCCTTCCTCCGTGTGCGGCCGTGCGCCTCAGCCCAGGGCGCGGTCCCACTGGATGACCTGTTCGAGCAGGTCGGGGTACTTGCGCTGCGCGTACCTCCGGTAGGCGTTGATGTGGTCGCGCATGCGTTCCTCGGATCCGATCGGGTCCCCCTGCGAGAGCGACTCGTAGATCTGGGTGTGCGCGACGATGATCGCCTCGCGCCGGTGCGGTGGGTAGTCGATCCCGATCGCAGTGCCGTCCATGATTCCGAGCAGCGAATCGACCATGTACCCGAACAGCGGATTACCCGAGGACCAGGCGATCAGATCGTGGAAGTTCTTGTTCGCCTCGAGGAACTCGTGCTGATCGCCGAGCGAGCCGTGCATCCGGTCGATGGTCTCCTTGAGCTCGACCAGTGTCTCCCCGCTGATGCGCTGGGCAGCCAGGCGGCTGATCATCGGCTCGAGGGCGGTGCGCGCCTCGATGATGACACTGAACGGCGCGTCCTTGAGCTGCATGAGAAGGATGAGCGAACTCGCGAGGTGGGACGCATCGGGATCCAGTATCACCGGCCCGCCCCGGGGGCCGGGCTTGAGGGCGATCACCCCCTGAAACTCCAACAGCCGCAGGGCTTCCCGCAGCGTGCCGCGGCCGATCTCGTACTTCTCGAGCATGACCCGCTCCGACGGCAGCAGATCGCCCGCCGCCAGGTTCTGCCTGGTCGCGTCCCTGATGATGTGCTGCGCCACCACCATGGCAGCTTTCGGCGCCCGTCCTGTGATCATCGCGCCTTCTCCTCCCGAGAGCACCTGCCGGTTCGGGAACCCTGTCCGGATCGGACACTCCCCCACTTCCCGACGGGCCAAAATAATGCTAACGATTATAACGTACAGTTCGTGTCTTGGCTCCTTACCGGCGAAGAGACACTCCCGCCGGCCCCGCCCCTCCCACACCCCGCCTCTCTCGTACCCCGCCGAACCGAACCGTGAACCTCGACCGAAGGAGTTCCCATGAGCAGCCCCACCTCCACCACCACGAGCGTCGTTCTCGAATCCGTCGACTCCAGCCTGTGGATCCGGCTCAACCGGCCCGAGCGCCGCAACGCCTTCGACGCCGAGATGTGCGCTGTCATGGTCGACGCGCTCCACGAGGCCACCGAGTACCGCTCGGTGGTCATCACCGGATCGGGGGGAAGCTTCTGCGCCGGCGGCTCGCTCGGCCAGCTCAGCCAGCCCACCGTCAAGGAATTGCGGGGTCTCTACCGTTCATCGCTCGAACTCTTCGACGCGATCCGCACCTGCCCCCGCCCGGTCGTCGCGGCCGTCAACGGTGCCGCGGCAGGTGGCGGCAACGAACTGGTGGTGGCCTGCGATCTCGCCGTCGCCGCCCGCTCGGCGACATTCGGTCAGACGGGTCCCCGCGTCGGCAGCTCTCCGGTCAGCGGCGCCACGAACGTGATGGGGGTCCAGATCGGCGAGAAGCGCGCCAAGGAACTGTCGCTGCTGTGCCGGCGCTACCCGGCGGAGCGCGCCTACGAGATGGGACTGGTGAACGAGGTGGTCGACGACGAGCTTCTCGAGGAATCCGTCCGCTCGCTGTGCCGCGAGTTCGAGGCCCTGAGCCCGCGCTACCTCGAGATCACCAAGGTCAGCTCGAACATCTGGTGGAACTCCGCCCGGGACTCGTTCAGCAACGGGCTCGGCATGCTCGTCCAGGCGATCGGCAGCGCCGACATGATCGAGGGTGCGCAGGCCTTCCTGGAAAAGCGTAAGCCGCAGTTCCCGCCCGCCGAATAGGCACACGTTCGATAATGGTGCACATCAATGTGCACAATCGCGTGCACAATGAGTACAGTGCACAATTCGGATCGTCCGGGGAAGTTGCCCGCCCGATCCGCCGACACGGCGAGCACCCGCTGCGCCGTGACAGCCTCCGCTTCCCGGAAGTCAGGAGGCCACGAGGCTAAGGAGGTTCCGTGGCTGCAATGTCGAGAGGCCCGAAGACATCGCTGGTGGTCGCCCAGCAGATCGTCCGGGATACGGCGCGAAAAGGTCTGCAGCCCGGGGACCTGCTGCCCCCGGAGAAGGCGATGCTCGAGGAGTACCAGATCGGCCGCGGCACCCTCCGTGAGGGACTGCGGCTGCTGGAGTTCCAGGGGATGATCGCCCTCAAGCCGGGGCCCAAGGGCGGTCCCGTCCTCCTCGATCCGGACGCGTCCCATCTGGCGAGCACCATCATCCTGCTGATGCAGCTCCAGAACGCCTCGCTCAGCACGATCGTGGAGGCCCGCACCGCCCTCGAGCCCGTCATCTGCCGCCTGGCCGCCGAGCGGATCAGCGACGAGAACCTGCTCGAGCTCAAGCAGTCCGTCGACCGCATGCAGCAGTCGTTCGACACGGCGGACATCGACACGTTCCTCGAGACGAACAAGCAGTTCCACGACGTCATCGCCTGGTCCACCGGCAACGCGCTCTTCGGCTACCTGACGGACGCGCTGCTGCGGATCACCGGCGGCACGGTGATGGGCGTCGACCACCCCGCCCCGCTGCGGGAGACGACCCTCAAGGCGCACATCCAGATCTACGAGGCGCTGCATTCGCACGACGCGGACCTGTCCGAGGACCGGATGCGCGACCACATCAACGAATACGTCCGGTACGCCGAGCGCAAGTTCCCCGAACTCCTGAGCCAGGTCCTGCCCTGGAACCAGGCGCTCGGCGGCTGAACACCGCTGTCGCCGCCGTCCGGCGACACGGACCCCGCGGGCCCGCACCGAGCATCGTCTCGGCGCGGGCCCGCCGGGTTTCCGGGCCGATTCGCGACCGGCGGCCCGGTTCCCGAGGTCCGGCGAACTCCGACGACACCGCTATTGCTTATATCCATGCATATGGTTATGGTGATAGCGATCACATGCATGCATAGCGATCAACACCGTCGAGCCCGTGCCGGCGCCCTACGCCGGCCGCCGCTCGCGCCTTCACCCCCGTTCGTCACGAGGAGAAGCCATGAAGACCATCGGAGCGCTGCTGTGGGAGCCGGGAACCCGGTCCGGTTGGAGCGTCGAGGAAATCGAGATCGATCCCCCGAAGAGCCGGGAGGTGCGGGTCAAGCTCGCCGCCTCCGGCATCTGCCACAGCGACGACCACGTCGACACCGGCGACATCCCCCTCGACTGGGCGCCGATCATCGGCGGGCACGAAGGTGCGGGCGTGATCGAGGAGCTCGGCCCCGACGTCACCGGCTTCGAGGTCGGCGACCACGTCGTCCTGTCCTTCCTGCCGTCCTGTGGCCACTGCAAGATGTGCACCATCGGCCGTTCCAACATGTGCGAGATGGGCGCCGGCGTGCTCGGCGGCTTCGCCCCCGACGGCACCCACCGCGTCCACGCCCGGGGCCAGGGCGTCGGCCCGTTCTCCTACCTCGGCACCTTCTCCCCGTACGTCGTGGTCAACATCGACTCGTGCGTCAAGATCGGCAAGGACATCCCGCTCGACAAGGCCGCACTGATCGGCTGCGGCGTCCCCACCGGCTGGGGCTCGTCCGTCTACGCGGCCGACATCCAGCTCGGGGACACCGTCGTCGTCATCGGCACCGGCGGTGTGGGCATGAACGCGGTCCAGGGCGCCCGGCACAAGGGCGCCAAGAACATCGTCACGATCGACCCCGTCGAGTACAAGCGCGACCAGGCCAAGATCTTCGGTGCCACCCACGCCACCGAGAACTTCGAACAGTGCCGAGAGGTCGTCGACCAGCTCACCGAGGGGCAGGGCGCCGACGTCGTCATCATCACCGTCGACATCGCCTACGGGCACCTGCTCAACCCGGCGCAGGAGATGACCCGCCGCGGCGGCACCCTGGTGCTCACCGCCGCCGCTCCCGTCACCCAGCGCGACGTGCCGTTCGACCTGTTCACCTTCGCGATGTCGGGCAAGCGCCTGCAGGGCACCCTGTACGGCACCACGACGGCGCGCCGCGACATCCCGCTCATCGCCGACATGTACCGCCGTGGCGAGTTCAAGCTCGACGAGCTGGTCACCAAGACCTACAAGCTCGAGGACATCAACACCGCGTTCAAGGATCTCCGCGAGGGCAAGAACATTCGCGGCGTCATCATGTACGACGACTAGATCGGCACACGCGATTCCCCGGGAGTGTTCGCGCCCGGCGCACGGGCCGGGACGGGGGTCCACACTCCGTCCCGGCCCGATCCGTGTACCTCCGACAGGAACAGAGCCGATGACTGCCTCGAAACTCGCGGACCTCGATTCCGCCGCCCTGAGCCGCCTCGTCGCCAAGGACGAGATCCGGGACCTGGCCGGACGCTACGCCCTGGCCGTCGACGACCACGACATCGATACCGTGCTGTCGATGTTCACCGAGGACGGTGTCTTCGAGGTCGCCGGCACCGAGCTGCGCGGCCGTGAGCAGATCCGCCCCTTCTACGTCTCCAGCATGGACCGTTACCACACCATGCTGCACACACCCGAGATCCACCTCGTCACGGTCGAAGACGACTCGCACGCAAGCGGAATCATGACCGGCCATGCCGAACTCGCGGTCCACGACACCCTGATGATGACCGCGTTCCGGTACCGCGACCGATACGTGCGCCGGGACGGCACCTGGCTTTTCGAAAGACGCGCCGTGTCGTTCATGTACGCGGTACCGTTCGAGTCGATGGGCTCGAGTTTCCGTACCACCAAACGGATTCGGTGGCCCCAGACCCGATACACCGAGGCCGACTATCCGGAGTCGGCTCCCACCTGGAACACCTACCGCTGACGGCGGATCGGGCCCGTCGGCGGCCCCCGAAGGAGCAGCTATGACAGGACGGGTAGCAGGTAAGGTCGCTTTCATCACGGGCGCGGCCCGCGGCCAGGGACGCAGCCATGCGATCCGCCTCGCCGAGGAGGGCGCCGACATCGTCGCTCTCGATGTGGCCGAGGACATCGAGAGCGTCACCCGCTTCTACCCCGGCGCCACCGAGGACGACCTGGCCGAGACGGTGCGCGCCGTGGAGGCACTCGATCGCCGGATCATCGCCCGCAAGGCCGACGTCCGTAACTTCGACGCCGTCAAAGCCGTGGTCGACGAGGGCATCGCCGAGCTCGGCCGGATCGACATCGTCGCCGCCAACGCCGGCATCTTCCTCTTCGGCGACGAGACACACCTGGTGAGCGAACGCGACTGGGACGATGTCCTCGACATCAATCTCAAGGGCGTGTGGCACACGTGCAAGGCCGTCACCCCGCACCTGATCGAACAGGGCACCGGGGGGTCGATCGTCATCACCAGCTCCACCGCCGGCCTGAAGGGCACGCCGAACGTCGCGCCCTACACCGCGAGCAAGCATGCCGTGGTCGGCCTGATGCGCACGCTCGCACTGGAACTGGGTCCGCACGGCATCCGCGTCAACACCGTGCATCCCACCGGCGTCGCCACGGACATGATCCTCAACGAGGCCTGCTTCCGGCTGTTCCTCCCGGACGTCGAACATCCCACCCAGGAACAGGCCGCACCGGTCTTCGCCACCACCAACGTCCTGCCCGTGCCGTGGATCGAGCCGATCGACATCTCCAACGCGGTGTTGTACCTGGCCTCCGACGAGGCCCGGTACGTCACCGGCACCGAACTGAAGGTCGACGCCGGCTACACCCTCCGCTGACCCGGCCGGACGAACGGGAGACCACATGACTGCTCGACTCGACACACCGCGCCTCGATCCCGCCCACCCCGACGCGGTCGCCGAACGCTGGCTCGCGGACTTCGCCGGTGCGCTCCGATCGGGAAACGCCGACGACTACCCGGACGCACTCGCCACCGACGCGTGGTGGCGCGACCTGCTCGCCTTCACCGGCGATCTGCGCAGCCTGCACGGCGAATCGGCGATCCGCCCGCTGCTCACCGGCGCGGCGGATCTCGAGGTCCGCGACGAAGCGCTCGATTCCTCCGTGCCACCGGCGCTGCTGCCGACAGGCGAGGGCCCGCCGGTCGTGCAGCTGCTCTTCCGCCTCACCATCCGGTTCGGACACGTCCGTGGCGTCGCGCGACTGACCCCGGACGATGCGGGCCGCTGGCGCGCGACGGCTGTCCTGACGACGCTCGACAGTCTCGCCGGGGCCGAACCGGCTGTGGGAGAACGCCGTCCGAACGGCGCCCCGGAACCCGGTGAACGCGTCACCACCCACTGGGGTGACCGCCGGCTCCTCGCGAGCGAGTGCACCGAACGGGATCCGGAGGTCCTCGTCATCGGCGCCGGACATTCCGGTCTCGGGCTCGCCGCCTACCTCGGGGCGATGAACGTCCACGCGCTCGTCGTCGAGCGCAACGAGCGCGTGGGTGACAACTGGCGCAACCGCTACGACTCGCTGGTGCTGCACGACCCCGTGTGGTCGAACCATCTGCCGATGATGCCGTTCCCACCCACCTGGCCGGTGTTCACACCGAAGGACAAGATGGGCGACTGGCTCGACATCTACGCCCGAGCCCTGGAACTGAACGTGTGGACCCGCACGGAACTCGTGAGCGCCTCGTACGATCCCGCGACGAAGCGGTGGGAGGTGCTGCTCGACCGCGGAGGCGAACGGCGGGTGCTGCGCCCGCAGCACGTGGTCCTGGCCACCGGCCTGAGCGGCACCGAGCCGCTCGTACCGGACATCCCCGGGACCGGAGAATTCGCGGGCGAGCTGCTGCATTCCGGCCGGTACACGACGGACCCACGACGGAGCGGCCGTGATGTCGTCGTCATCGGCACCGGGAACAGCGGCCACGACATCGCCCAGGACCTGTACAACACCGGCGCTCACGTGACCCTCGTCCAGCGGGGTCCGACCTACGTCGTCGGCGGCACCACCGTGGTCGACGTCATGCTGAAACCCGCCTACGGCGAGAACGCCGCGCCCACCGAGATCGCCGACCTCGTCGGTGCGTCGTTCGCGCGGCGGGACCAGGGATTCGTCGACGGCCTGCGCACCGCCGTCGCGGCCATGGCCGACATCGATCGCGACCTGCTCGATGCCCTGAGCGCCCGAGGATTCCGGCATCACCTGGGCGACGGCGGGACCGGAGCGATGGACCTCTTCCTCACCCGGAACGGCGGCTACTACATCGACGTCGGAGCGTCCCGGCTCGTCGCCGACGGGTCGATCGGACTGGTCGCGGGGAAGACCGTGGAACGGTTCGTTCCCGAGGGAGTGGTCATGTCGGACGGCACCGTCGTGCCCGCCGACACCGTCGTGTTCGCCACCGGGTTCCGGGGCATCCTCGACACTGCCCGCCGCATCCTGGGCGACGCCGTCGCCGACCAATGCGGACCGGTCTGGGGTCTCGACGACGAGGGCGAGATCCGGTCGGTGTGGCGACGTTCCGGTCACGACGGATTCTGGTTCAGCGGCGGCAATCTCACCCTCGCCCGTATCTACAACAAGTACCTTGCTCTCCAGATCAAGGCCGACCTGGACGGCATCGACCTGCCGTCCGTTCCCTGACCCTGCACCTCGAGTACATCGGAGACCGACACATGCGCGCCGACGACATCAACGAGATCATCCGCATCACCCATCTCTACGCCCGTGGCCTCGATCGATTCGACCCCAAGGAGGCACTGTCCGCCTTCGCACCCGACGGAGCGTGGGACGCCAGCGCCGTGGGCCTGACCCGGTACGAGGGGCACGAGCAGATCCTCGACTTCTTCGAGCGGGACGCACAGGCAGTGGACAAGCAGTTCCACATCATCACCAACCACGTCATCGACTTCGAGGACGACGACCACGCCACCGGTACGAACTACGTCTTCTCCGAAGCGGAGATGAAGAACGGCGCCGCCATCAAGGCAATCGCGCTCAACGAGGACCGCTACGTCCGCACCGCCGACGGCTGGAAGATCGCCGAGCGGATCATCACCGGCCTCACCACGCCGCAGATGGACGGTTTCGACGCCTGACCGGAGCACGGTAGCGACACATGCGGCAGGGGTGGGGGCTTCAAGGTCCCCACCCCTGCCGCATGTCTCGGATCAGATGTCCTTGGTGATCTCGTAGAAGTCGAACGAGACGCCGGCCTGCGCAAAGTTCTCGAGATCGGCGGCGCCCTGCTGCCCTTCCGGAGACGCCATGTCGGCGAGCATGGCTTCCTTGCTGTCCCAGTCGCACACCGCGACCAGGAAGTGCGGCGGGGTGCTGCCGTCGGGGGTGGAGCACACGCCCCATTCGTAGTTCCGGATCCCCTGCTGCTTCAGCGCGAGCTTGGAGTGCACGTTGCGGTAGTGCTCGAGGAACTTCTCGGGATCCTCGGGGTGGTTGTACGCGGCGACGAGTCGGTACATGTCGACCTCTTTCCATGGTGGATTCGGAGATTTCCGTGTGGAACAGCCCCGCACACGGGGGTGTGGAACAGCCCCGCACACGGGGGTGTGGAACAGCCCCGCACACGGGGGTGTGGAACAGCCCCGCACACGGGGGTGTGGAACAGCCCCGCACACGGGGGTGTGGAACAGCCCCGCACACGGGGTGGCGCCAAGACGCCCGTCAAATATATCCGCTCTACACCTTTGATTATATCCATTCGCATTGATAGAGTGATACCCGTCACAAACTCTTCCGCGAGCGGACGACCATCCGGCCGCACCGCGCTCCCGCCCGGCTCACCGAAACCACGAGCCTGGCGGTGACATCGGCACATCCGACCGAATCCCCCAGTCAGAGAGGCCATCCGATGACTGCAACCCCCAACTCCTCACCATCCGCAATCGAGGTCGACGCCGTCGTCGTCGGCGCGGGCTTCGCAGGGCTGTACCTGCTGTGGAAGCTGCGCCGCCACGGCTACACCGCCGTCGCGCTCGACAAGGGCGAGGAGGTCGGCGGCACCTGGCATTGGAACCGCTACCCCGGCGCCCGCTGCGACGTGGACAGCCACGACTACTCGTTCGGATTCGACGAGGAACTCGAGCAGGAGTGGGAGTGGAGCGAGCGCTACCCGTCGCAGCCCGAGCTGCAGGCGTATCTCTCGCACGTCGCCGACCGGTTCGACCTGCGCCGCGATATCCGTCTCGAAACCACCGTCACCGAAGCCCGTTTCGACGAGGGCGAGCAGAAGTGGCACGTCCGTACCGACAAGGGCGACGAGTACGTTTCACGGTTCTGCCTCATGGCCGTCGGCTGCCTGTCGGTCCCCAAGGACGTCGACGTCCCGGGCCTCGACAAGTTCCAGGGGCCGATCTACCGCACCAGCGAGTGGCCGGAGGAGGGAGTGGACTTCACCGGTCTCCGGGTCGCCGCCGTCGGCACCGGATCCTCCGGCGTGCAGGCCATCCCGGAGATCGCCAAGCAGGCCGGCAAGCTGACCGTGCTGCAGCGCACCGCCAACTTCGTCATTCCCGCCCGCAACCACAAGCTCGACCCGGAGTTCGTCGCGAACGTCAAGGCGAACTACCGTGAGCGACGCCGTGCGTGCCGGACCGCCGCCGCGGGCTGCATCCGCGACGACAACCCCCAGGCCGCGTTCGACGTCAGCGACGAAGAGCGGTGGGCCGAGTACGAGAAGCGTTGGCAGGGCGGCGGAATTGCCTTCCTCGGCGCGTTCGCGGACCTGATGGTGGACCAGCGGGCGAACGACTCGGTCTGTGACTTCATCCGGGCCAAGATCGACGAGATCGTCGACGACCTGGACGTCGCGGACAGTCTCAAGCCGTTCGGCTACCCGATGGGTGCGAAGCGGCCCGTCGTCGGCACCGACTGGTACGAGACTTTCAACCGCGACAACGTCGAACTGGTCGACCTGCGCAAGAAGCCCCTCGACAGCTTCACCGAGCACGGCATGCATCTCGCCGACGGCACCGAGTACGAGTTCGACGCCGTCGTGCTCGCCACCGGGTTCGACGCCTTCACCGGCGCGTTCACCCAGATCGACATTCGCGGCCGGGGCGGCCTGCCCTTGCAGAAGGCGTGGCAGGAGGGCCCGAAGACGCACCTCGGCCTGGGCACCGCCGGATTCCCCAACATGTTCATCATCGCCAACGTCGGCAGCCCGTCGGTGCTGTCGAACATGGTGACCGCCATCGAGCAGCACGTCGAGTGGACGGTCGAGACCATGGACCACATGCGCGAGCACGGACTGACCACGATCGAGGCCACCGAGGAAGCGCAGAACGCGTGGGTCGAGACGGTCGAGGAGATCGCGAACATGACCCTGTGGCCGCAGGGTGAGTCGGGATCCTGGTACCGCGGTCAGAACATCCCCGGCAAGCCGCAGATCTTCATGCCCTACGCCGGCGGCATCGTGCTGTACGAGCAGACGTGGAATGAGGTCCGGGACGCCGACTTCAAGGGATTCGTCCTGGCCTGATGCGACGGATCTCGCGCCGGGCGATCGCGACCAGCGATCGCCCGGCGCTTTTCGCTGCGTCGTTCGTGTCGCGCGGGTGGATCTCGCGCCGAGCGGGAGGATCTCGCGCCGAAACGCGAGAAGCGACGACGACAACCTCCCGCTCGACGCAGCAACCTCCCGCTCATCGCCGACGGACACCGAAACGGGGGTGCGGGCCCGAAGCCCGCACCCCCGTCGTGGTGTCCGTCAGATCAGCTTCGCGAGCGCGAACGAGGTCGGCTGGCCTACCGGGCCCGGACGGCGTTGCGGCTGGCGATCATCGGCATCGCCGCCGTGATGCTGATGTTCTGGCGGTACCCGACCGGTCTCGTGGTCGTGTGGATCGTTCTCGGTGCC
>NZ_WVTE01000004.1:0-24286 GCF_009939605.1 Rhodococcus sp. YH1
CGAGCGACGAGGAGTTCGGCGCACACCTGTCGGAGTGGGTGGACGTGGACTCGTTCGCGCGGTACGTCGCCACGCAGAACCTGCTCGTCAACGGTGACGACATGAGCGGGCCGGGCCAGAACTACTACCTCTGGTACGACCTGCAGACGGGCAAGCTCTCCGTCGTGTCCTGGGACCTGAACCTGGCCATGCGAGGCGATGTCACCACCGGCCCGCACGACACCGTCTCGATGGCACCCGGCGCGATGGGCGGCCCCGGGCAGGGCGAGGCCGGCACCGCGGCGGCCGACCCCGGCACCATGCCCCAGCCGCGTGGGATGCTGCCTCCGGGCGCAGCTGCACCGCAGGGCGGGCAGGGGGCAGGCCGGGTGCAGTCCGGCAACAGCCTGAAGACACGGTTCCTCGAATCCGACGCCTTCACCCAGGTCTACGAGGACGCCTACCGGGACCTCCACGAACAGATGTACGGCAGCGGACGCGCCCTCGAGATGCTCGACACCCTGGTCTCGACCGTCCCTGTCAGCGACGCGCTCCCGGCCGCTTCCCTCCAGTCGAGCGCGGACTCGATGCGGTCCTGGATCGAACAGCGCACCGCTGCGCTCGCGGAGCTGCGTGACAGCTGAACTGCGTGACAGCTGAGCTGCGTGACAGTCGACCGGACGAGGCGCGAGCGCCGGGCGCGAGGTGCGGCCCGGTTTCACAGCCGGACCTCAGGAAGGACTCAGCGTCGGCCCAGTCCCTGCCGGCATCCTGGAGACGGCAGAATCGATCACGAATCTGCCCGCAGGGAAAGGAATCGTCATAACCACCTCAGTTCCGACGGTCCCCCACCCGGGACACCCGTCCGGGCACGACACCGGTGCCGTCTTCCTGATGACCGGTGGCGTTCCCGGAGCGGGTAAGAGCACCCTGCTTCGCCGGATCGAGCACGACATCCCGGGTCTGACCGTTCTCGATCCGGAGCGCCGAGCCGAACGCCTCGCCGCCGCGCTTCCGCCGGGCCTGCCGTATCGCTGGTACCGGCCACTGGTCCATCTCATGCACACCCTCGACGTGGTGCGCACCCTCCTGGCCGGACCGCACCGGAGCGAAGGGCCTGTGGCCGTTCACGACACCGCCACGCGCAGGCGCCGACGCGACTGGACGGCCCGCCTGGCACGGCGACGAGGCTGGACGCCGGTGCTGGTCTTCCTCGACGTGCCCCGCGATGTCGCGCGGGCCGGACAGCACGCTCGCGGGCGCGTGGTGAACGAGTCGTCGTTCGCGCGGCACTGGCAACGGTGGACGGCTCTGCGACCGCACCTCACCCGCGAGGACGACGCCCCGGCCGGGGGTCCGTGGGACCACGTCGTCGTCACCACTCGCGACGATGCGAAGAGCCGGGTGTTCGGCGTGCTGCCGCAGGACGGGACGGACCGCTGCGCACTCGGCGGCGGATCCCCGTGCGCGCAGTGACGATCTCCGGTACGCAGTGACGATCTCCGGCACCGCAGTGGCGATCTCCGGCACCGCAGTGGCATCGGCACCTCGGTGACCGGTGTCCCCGACACGTGTCGGGTTCACCGAAGGCGCACTTCCCAGCAGATCCACGGCTCACTCCCATGGACGCCCGAGGGTCGTCCGGTTGTGTGGGTGCGTGAACCGACGCGATGCGTCATGCCACAGCAAGGAAGGCACGACTCGATGACAACTCCCACCCAGGCCCTCGACACCGCCGACGCCCCGGCCGCACGCGGGAATCGGCCGGACGCCGTATGCGAGAGGGACGGTCCGGAGCTGCGCGTGCTGCGCTGCGAGCGGCAGCACGTCGACGCGCTGCTCTCGACGCTCACCCGCAGGCAACGCGAAATCCTGCGCCTGCGGGTGGTCGAGGGGTTGTCTGTGGAGGAGTCCGCCGCCGTCCTGCGGACGACGCCCGGCGCCGTTCGTGTGGGTCAGCATCGCGCGTTGTCCCGCCTTCGGGCGGCGCTGGCCGACCCCGCGCGCCTGGGCGCCGTCACGGGGCCGGGCGACTCCCGGTCTCGGCCTCGGCGGGGTGCGGTCGCGCGCCTGCCGCGTGCGTCAGCTGTTCCTCCGTGACCGCCTCACCGCGGGCGACCATGCCCGCCTCGTGCGACAGCGGGATCTGCCGCAGGAAGCACGCGATGACGAAGGCCACCAACAGGAACGGGATCAGGTACCAGAACACCGGTGCGAGGGAGTCGGCGTAGGCGTCGACCACGCCGGTGCGCACGGAGTCCGGCAGCTGGTTCAGGGCCGCGGGATCGAGCGTCGCCGTCGCCTGGCCGGCCTGCCCCGGGGAGGCCCCGGCTCCGGTGAACACGGCGGTGAGCTTCTCGGCCAGCCGGTTGGTGAAGATCGTGCCGAAGACCGCCACGCCGAGGGACGCGCCCACCTCCCGGAAGTAGTTGTTGGTGCTGGTCGCGGTCCCGATCTCGGTGGGCGGCACGGCGTTCTGCACCACGAGAACGACCACCTGCATGATCAGACCCAGGCCGAGGCCGAGGGTGAACAGCATCGTGCAGATCAGCCACAGCGGCGTGCTGCCTTCGAGGGTGGTCAGCCACAACATCGCGGCGGCCGTGACGAGGGCACCGGCGATGGGATACGCCTTGTAGTGACCGGTTTTCGTGATTGCGATGCCGGAGGCGATCGAGGTGGCCATCAGGCCGGCCATCATCGGGATCATCAGAAGGCCGGAGACCGCGGCCGAGGTGCCGGACGACATCTGCAGGAACGTCGGCATGAAGGCCAGCGCCGCGAACATGCCGAGGCCCACGGTGAAGCCGATCGCGGTGGCGTTGACGAAGATCGGATTGCGGAACAGCGACAGCGGGATGATCGGATCCTCGGCGCGGGACTCGACGAGGACGAAAAGGCTTGCCGCGACGAGCACTCCGACGGCGAGCGCGAGGGTCAGCGGATCGGTCCAGCCCCGGTCGCCACCGAAGTCCGTGAACAGGATCAGGCACGTAGTGGCGGCCGAGAGGGTGAGCACGCCGAGGAAGTCGACCTTCTTCTCGGGCCGCTTCGTGGGCAGCGTGAGGGTGAACCAGGCGATCGCGAAGGCGAGCACGCCGACGGGCAGGTTGATGTAGAAGGCCCAGTGCCAGGTCAGGTGGTCGACGAAGAAGCCGCCGAGCAGGGGGCCGGCGACGGCGGCCACACCGAAGACCGCACCGAGCGGACCCAGGTACTTGCCACGCTGGTCGGCCGGGACGATGTCGGCGATGATGGCCTGGGAGAGGATCATCAGGCCGCCGCCGCCGAGGCCCTGCATCGCGCGGAAGATCACGAACCACCAGAAGTCGGTGGCGAAGGCACAGCCGGCGGAGGCGAGGGTGAACACCGCGATGGCGACGAGGAAGAGGGTGCGGCGGCCGAACACGTCGCCGAACTTTCCGTAGATCGGCATCACGATGGTGGTCGCCAGCAGGTAGGCGGTGGTGATCCAGGCCTGGTGCTCGACGCCGCCGAGCTGCCCGACGATGGTCGGCATCGCGGTGGAGACGATGGTCTGGTCGAGGCTCGACAGCAGCATGCCGGCGATCAGCGCGGAGAAGATGAGCCAGATCCGGCGCTGCGTGAGCACCAACGGTGGTGCCGCGGGCCGGGACGACGTTGCGGTCACGGGTTTCCTGCCGTTTCGATGGGGTCGAGCCGCTGTCCGAACAGTCGCCGGACGATGTCGAGGTTGCGGAGCAGCAGCTCCGCGAAGGGTCGATCGGTGTCGTCGCCGAAGAACTCGTCGGCGGTGTGCCGGGTGATGTCGGCGAGCGCGTAGACGACGGTCCGCGGCAGCGGATCGTCGGGAGGCAGGTTCTCTCTCCGGGCGACGACCTCGGCGAACCGCCGGAGCTGGGCCTCGCCGTTGTGCAGGATGCGGGGCAGCAGCTGCGGCTCGCGGTGGATGATGTCGTGGTACTGCTTCGCGTGCTCGCGGGTGAAGTCGGTGCGCCCGATCTGGGCGAGGATCACCGCGACGAGGTCCTGGAGCAGCGTGGGGGAGATGCCGTCCCCGTCGTGCCGCCCGGCGGCCACGAAGGCGTCCTCCTCCTCGGGAGTCAGGCTGAGCGGGGGCTCGCCGAGGACCGCGTCCTCCTTGGACGGGAAGTAGTTGAAGAAGGTGCGCCGGGAGATCTCCACCCGCTCGCAGAGTTCCTCCACGGTGAACCCGGCAAGACCATGTCGGGCGGTGAGCGCGCGCGCCTCGCCGACGAGTGCGGCTCTGGTGCGCTCCATCCGGCGGTTCCGCCGCCCGGACGGAGTTGTTGCACTTTCATCCATAGAGTGCATGATTGCACCATTGTCCCGAGAGTGCAAAGAAGCCTGGTGTCTGCGGGCGACTATGGGACGTTATGGTCATTTATGGAGAACTTCAGATAGAACTCCATAAGTCTCTATACTCGCCCCATGGACCTCGAGCTCAATCCGTTCAAGCCCGGCTCCGGACTCCGGCCGCCGGCGCTCGAGGGGCGCGACGAGCAGATCGGGGCGTTCGAACTCCTGGTCGCCCGCAGCAAACGGCAGAACTACGACCGTGGCCCGATCCTGTCGGGACTGCGCGGGGTCGGGAAGACGACCCTGCTCAACACCCTCGTCGAGCACGCCGACCGGCAGGGATGGCTCACCATCGCCATCGAGGCCCGCCCCAGCGAGGCCGGCACCACCGCGGTCCGCGCCAAGCTCTCCCAGGAGCTGACGGTCGGACTGCGCCGCTACAGCCGCAAGCACCGGATCCAGCACGCGATCGACCCGCTCATCGACCTCGCCCGCGGCTTCTCCCTCGGCCTCGGCCTCGGCCCGGCGACCGCAAGCTTCTCCCTCGACCAGCGTCCGGCAGCCAGTGGCGACATCGATCTCGACCTCGAGGAACTCGTCGAAGCGATCACCGCCGAACTGCGGCCCAGATCCAGCGCATTCGGGTTGTTCATCGACGAGATGCAGGACCTCGACTCCGATCTGCTGTCGGCGCTGCTCGCCGTCCAGCACCGGGCGAGCCAGCGCGAATGGCCGTTCTTCCTCATCGGCGCCGGACTACCCAATCTTCCCGCGGTGCTGGCCGGCAACCGCTCGTACGCGGAGCGACAGTTCCTCTACAGCACCATCGGCCCCCTCACCCCGGCGGCCGCAGCCGACGCCCTGCGCATCCCGGTACGCCGTCAGGGCGGGGACTTCACCGACGACGCGCTCGCCGTGCTCGTCCAGGCCAGCGGCGGTTACCCGTACTTCCTCCAGGAGTACGGGAAGGCGATCTGGAACATCGCTCCACACAGCCCCTTTCAGCTCGAGGATGCCGAACTCGCCGTCGAGGTGGGCCGGCGTCACCTCGACGAGGGATTCTTCCCGTCGCGCTGGAACCGGGCGACCGACCGCGAGCGCCGTTACCTCACCGCGCTCGCCGCCACCGGCGAGGAGACCCCGCGGTCCGGGAAGGTCGCCCAGCTGATGGGCTCGACCGCCACCGGTGTCAGCGACGTCCGCAACTCGGCCATCCGCAAGGGCCTGATCTGGGCACCGGAGCACGGTCGCATCGCCTTCACCGTCCCGGGTATGGCCGACTTCATCCGCCGTCAACCGGCGGAGTAGCCGGATCAGCGGCCCCGCTCGGCCACCATCCGGTCCACGGCGCGCACGCTGAGCACCTGGTCGAGAGCCATGGAGGCGCAGCCGATCATCCCGGAGCGATCGCCGTGCGACCAGGGCAGGATCTGCAGGGCGCGGGTGGCCACGGACACCGCGTCGCGATAGAGGGTTTCGCGCAGTCCGGCGACGAACACGTCGTAGGCCTCGGCCATGTCGCCACCCACGACGAGCACCGCCGGGTCGAGGAGGTTGACGGCACCGGCGATCACCTCACCGATCCGCCGGCCGCTGTCCCGGATCATGCGGCGCGCCTCCGCATCCCCGCCGACGGCGAGGGCTACGACGTCGCGGATGTGGGTCACGTCCCGGCCCTGCTCCTGCAGGTCGCGGACCAGGGCCCAGCCCCCGGCGATCGCCTCGACGCAGCCGACGTCGCCGCAGCGGCACAGGACGCCCTGCGCGGCGGCGGTCTTGGTGTGCCCGATCTCGCCGGCCGCGCCCACCGCGCCGCGCTGCAGCACACCGCCCGACACGATGCCCGCACCGAGGCCCGTGGACGCCTTGATGAGGAGCATGTCATCGAATTTCCGTCGTTCGCCGAGCCTTTCGGCGAGCACCATGACGTTCGCGTCGTTGTCGACGAACACCGGCGCCGCACCGAGGCCGGCGAGGAAGGGCTGCAGCTCGACACCGTCCCAGCCGGCCATCATCGGCGAGTCGAGGCTGCAGCCGCGGACCGTGTCCACCGTGCCCGGCAGGCTCACCCCGATGCCGACGGTGCGGGGCGCGCCGGGACCGAGCGCGTCGCGCAGGTCGGCGAGGTGCGCGGCGATCTTCGGCATCAGCTCGCCCGGGCTCGCCCCGATCTCCTGCTCGAGGTCCTCGGTCCGGAGCAGTTCCCCGGCGAGATCGCAGACGGCGAGCTGGGTGCGGCTGCGGCCGATCGCGCCGACGAGCACGATGCCCGCGCCGGCCCCGAAGGTGAGGGTGAGCGGTGGCCGCCCACCGGTGGAGGGCCCCTCCTCCGTTTCGACGACGAGGCCGAGGTCCTGGAGTGCCGCGACCCGGGCGGCGACGGCGGTGCGGGAGAGCCCGGTGTGGTGCCCGATCTCGCTTCGGGTGGTCGCGGCGCCGGCGCGGACGAGGGCGAAGACCTCGCCCGCTGTGGCGGGCGCGCTGGAGGATCGGCTCATACCGCCATTGAACCAAGGAACCGCACCCGAGAGCGCCTCGTGCAGCCGCGGCGTGCTGCGTCGAACCTGACTTTGTTCTTAGAAATGCGTAAGTTTGTTGTTTCAGTGCGGAAGATGTTCTACGGTTGCCAGTGACAGCCCTCACCCCCTCATTCGGGAGGACAAGCCATGTCACCCGCCGCTCCCTGTACCGTCGTCGTCTTCGGCGGCACCGGCGACCTCGCCGTCCGTAAGCTCCTGCCCGCCCTCTACCTGCGCGATCACGACGGCCAGTTGCCGCCCGGCAGCCGGATCGTCGGCGCCGCGCGCGCCGGCCTCGACACCGACGGCTACCGCGACAAGGTCCGCGGCGAGCTCGCACGCTTCGTACCCGCCCACCTGCTGGACGCCGGCACCCTCACGCGGTTCCTGGACCGCCTCGACTACGTGAGCGTCGACTTCGCAGGCGGGGACGACTGGTCCGCCCTGCGCGACGTCCTGGCCCCGGACTCCGTGCGCGTGTTCTACCTCGCTTGCGCCCCTTCGCTGTTCGGGCCGATCTCCCATCACCTCGCCCGGCGCGGACTCGTCGAGCCGACGTCGCGGGTGGTGCTCGAGAAGCCCATCGGCCGCGACCTCGCGTCCGCCCGCGCGATCAACGACGCGGTCGGCGAGGTGTTCGACGAGTCGCAGATCTTCCGCATCGACCACTACCTCGGCAAGGAGAGTGTCCAGAACCTGCTGGTCACCCGGTTCGCCAACACCCTGCTCGAGCCGCTGTGGAACTCGACGTGGATCGACCACGTGCAGATCACCGTCTCCGAATCCCTCGGCGTGGGCACCCGCGGCGGCTACTACGACACCTCCGGGGCGCTGCGCGACATGCTGCAGAACCACCTGCTGCAGGTGCTGTGCCTGGTGGCGATGGAACCGCCGACGGTCGTCGACCGCGAGACCGTGCGCGACGAGAAACTCAAGGTGCTGCAGGCACTGCGGCCGATGACGCCCGACGACGTCGAAAGATTCACCGTCACCGGGCAATACGGACCCGGATTGGTCGACGGCGGTGCCGTGCCCGGGTATCGCGACGAGGTGGAGAACCCGGACAGCCGCACCGAGACCTTCGTCGCGGTGCGCGCGGAGGTGCGCAACTGGCGCTGGGCCGGCGTGCCGTTCTACCTGCGCACCGGCAAGCGTCTCGAGAAGCGCAGTTCCGAGATCGTGGTGCAGTTCAAGGACGTTCCGCACCCGATGTTCCCCCGGGCCGAGGGCGCCACCGAACCCAATCGCCTGGTGATCCGGCTGCAGCCCGACGAGGGCATCTGCCTGCACATGACCGCCAAGGAACCCGGGCCCGGCGGGATCCGCCTGCGTCCGGTGTCGCTGGATCTGAACTATGTGGACGCGTTCGACCGTCCGTCCCCCGACGCGTACGAGCGGCTGCTGATGGACGTGGTGCGGGGTGACCCGACCCTGTTCATGCGCCGCGACGAGGTCGAGACCGCGTGGGCATGGGTCGAGCCGATCCTGCAGACCTGGGACCGCACCGGCCGGGTGCCGCGCCGCTACCCGGCGGGTACGTCCGGCCCCACCGACGCGATCACCCTCATCGAGCGCGACGGCCGCGCCTGGTACGAAGGACCTTCCTCATGAGCCACGTCCATCCCGTTCTCGCCCGGGTCACCGACCGCATCGTCCGGCGCAGCCGGGCCGAGCGTGCCGCCTACCTCGAGCGGCTGCGCGCCGCCGCCGACAAGGGGCCTGCCCGCGGGCGCCTCGCGTGCGCCAACCTGGCCCACGGATTCGCCGCGGCCGAGCCCGCCGACAAGTCCGCGCTGCGCGGGCTGGTGAAGCCGAACATCGCGATCGTCTCGTCCTACAACGACATGCTCTCCGCGCACCGGCCCTTCGAGGAGTACCCGGCGCGGCTGAAGGCCGCGGTCCTCGAGGCGGGCGGCATCGCACAGTTCGCCGGCGGCGTCCCGGCCATGTGCGACGGCATCACCCAGGGCCGCGACGGCATGCAGCTGTCGCTGTTCAGCCGCGACGTCATCGCGATGTCCACCGCTATCGCGTTGTCGCACGACATGTTCGACGGCGCGCTCATGCTCGGGGTCTGCGACAAGATCGTCCCCGGCATGCTGATCGGCGCCCTGGGCTTCGGGCACCTGCCGACGGTGTTCGTCCCGGCCGGGCCGATGACGTCGGGGCTGCCCAACGGCGAGAAGGCCCGGGTGCGGCAGCTCTACGCGGAGGGCCGCGCCCGACGCGAAGACCTGCTCGAGGCCGAGGCCGCGTCCTATCACGGCGCCGGCACGTGCACGTTCTTCGGCACCGCGAACTCCAATCAGCTGCTGATGGAGGTGATGGGCCTGCACCTGCCCGGCGCGAGCTTCGTCAACCCGGGCACCGAGCTGCGGGACGCGCTCACCGACGAGGCCGCGCGCCGCGTCACCGGCCTCACCGCGCTCGGCTCCGCCTTCACCCCGGTCGGGGAGGTCGTCGACGAGCGGGCCGTCGTCAACGGCTGCGTCGCACTGCTCGCCACCGGCGGCTCCACCAATCACACGATGCACCTGGTGGCGATCGCGCGGGCCGCGGGCATCACGCTCACGTGGCGCGACCTGGCGGACCTGTCGGCCGTCGTGCCGCTGCTCGCCCGGATCTACCCCAACGGCGCGGCCGACGTGAACCACTTCCACGCCGCCGGCGGGCTCGGTGTCGTCGTCTCGGAACTGCTCTCGGCGGGCCTGCTGCACGACGACGTCACCACCGTCGCCGGCCCCGGTCTGCACCGGTACACGCAGGAGCCGCGGCTGCGCGACGGGACGCTGCAGTGGGAGGCCGGGCCGTCCGAGAGCCTGGACCGCACCGTGCTGCGCGGCGTCGTGGACCCGTTCGCCGTGGACGGCGGGCTCAAGGTGCTCGACGGCAACCTCGGCGAGTCCGTGCTCAAGGTGTCCGCGGTCGCCCCGGAGCACCACATCGTCACCGCGCCGGCCCGGGTGTTCGACGACCAGGCCGACTTCCTCACGGCCTTCGAGGCGGGCGAACTCGACCGCGACGTCGTGGCGGTGCTGCGTTACCAGGGCCCGCGCGCGAACGGAATGCCGGAGCTGCACAAGCTCACCCCCGCGCTGGGGGTGCTGCAGGACCGCGGGCGCCGGGTCGCGCTGGTGACCGACGGCCGGATGTCGGGCGCGTCCGGCAAGGTTCCCGCCGCCATCCACGTCACGCCCGAGGCCGCGGCCGGCGGCCCGCTCGCCCGCGTCCGCGACGGCGACCTGATCACCGTCGACGCCGTCGCCGGCTCGCTGTGCGTGCACCTGTCCGACGCCACACTCGCCGACCGCGTGGCGACCGGCCACCCCCCCACCGACGACGCCTGGACGGGCACGGGCCGGGAACTGTTCGCGGGCCTGCGGGCCGCCGTGGGCCCGGCCACCCTCGGCGCCAGCGTCTTCCAACCCAACCCCGCGTGAAGGAGACCCCGATGAGCCTGCTGGACGTGACCCCCGTCGTTCCCGTCGTCGTGATAGACGATGCCGCGGACGCGGTCCCGATCGCCCGGGCCCTCGTCGACGGCGGTGTGCCGATGATCGAGCTGACTCTGCGCACCCCGTGCGCCCTCGAGGCGATCGAGCGGATCGCCGCCGAGGTTCCCGAGATCACCGTCGGTGCCGGCACGATCGTCGAACCCGGCCAGGCCGCGCAGGCCGCGGCGGCCGGCGCGCGCTTCCTGGTGTCGCCGGGCGCGACGGAGTCGCTGCTGAAGGCCATGACCGACACGGGACTACCCCACCTGCCGGGTGCCGCGACCGTCTCGGAGGTGCTGCTGCTCCTCGAACGCGGCTACCGCGAGATGAAGTTCTTTCCCGCGGAGGCCGCGGGGGGCATCCGGTTCCTCGCGTCCGTCCACTCCCCCGTGCCCGCGGCCCGGTTCTGCCCCACCGGCGGGATCTCGGTCGCAACCGCCCCCGACTACCTCGCGCTGCCCAACGTCGGCTGCGTGGGGGGCTCGTGGCTCACCCCCGCCGAGGCGGTGCAGACCCGGGACTGGGCCCGGATCACCCGCCTCGCGCAGGTGACCACGAAACTACGCCTGGCCGAGGCGTAGGCGGACCGGGCTCGCCCCCGTCCTACTCGGACGCGACGGGGGCGAGCCCTCGTCCGTTGAGGCGCAGTTCCACCCCACTGCCGCGCCTGATCGTGTTGTAGATCGGGCAGGTGGCCACGAATTTCGCGGCCAGTTCCTCCGCGTCGCGGACCCCGGGGCCGTGGATTTCGAGCTCGAGCAGCGTCCGGTCGTAGACGGTTGGATCGTCCGTTCCCCGCACGTGGGACGCGCGGGCGGTGAGTGCATCGAGTTCGAGTCCGTCCGAGGCGGCATTGTGCTCGATGTTCGCGAGGGCGCAGGAGGCGAGCGCGGACAGCAGCAGTTCCCCGGCATGAACGGCCTCACCGTCGGCAAGCCTCGAATCGCTGACGAAGTGGTTGCCGCGAGCGCTGAGCACGAACCTGCCCGGGGCGCCGGCCGAGGTGCCGACGGCCACTGCATCGGCGATCGGCGCCGCGTCCACCGCGTCCGGATGGTGTGCGAATTGCCCGGCATTCACAGGCGCACTCCGGCGCGCTCGGCCCACTCGCCGTGCCCGGGACGGGACAGGCCGAGGTTCTCCCGCAGCGTGGCACCCGTGTACTCCGTACGGAGGATTCCACGCCGCTGCAACTGGGGCACCACCTCACGGGCGAACGTCTCGAATCCGCCGGGCTGGTGGGGTGCCTGCAGCGTGAATCCGTCTGCGGCACCGTCCTCGAACCACTCCTGCAGGCCGTCGGCGACCTCGGCCGCGGTCCCGATGAACCCGCCCTCGTAACGCCCGCCGTACTGCTTGCCGAGTTGACGCAGGGTGAGGCCCTCGCGCTCGGTGATCTCGCGAACCTCGTTGTAGTGCCCCTCCACTCCCGGCACCTCCACCTCCGGCAGCCGTTCGTCGAGCGGGAACGTCGACAGGTCGACATCGAGATGGTATGCAAGGGTGGACAATCCACCGATCGGTGGCACGAGTTCGAACATCTCCTCGGCCAGTTCCTTCGCACGGGCCGACGTGGGGCCGACGACCGGCGTGATCGAGGGCAGGATCTTGACGGACTCCGGATCCCGGCCGTACTTCGCTGCCCGCTCCTTGATTTCCGTGTAGAACGCCTGCGCCGACTCCTTCGATGCGTGACTGCAGAAGATCACGTCCGACCAGCGGGCGGCGAAATCCTTGCCCTTCGCGGAGGCTCCGGCCTGGATGAGGACGGGGTACCCCTGGGGCGGGCGCGGCACGTTGAGCGGTCCCTGCACCGAGAAGAACCGGCCCTGGTGATCGATGCGATGCACCTTGGCCGGCTCGGCGAAGAGCGGCTCGTCCGGGTCCAGGACCAGCGCATCGTCGTCCCAGCTGTCCCACAGCTTGCCGGTGACCTGCAGGAATTCGTCGGCACGCTCGTATCGGGTGGCTCGGTCGAACTGCTCGTCGAGGTCGAAGTTGCGGGCCTCCGATTCCTGGAACGACGTGACGATGTTCCACGCGACGCGGCCGGAGGTCAGGTGGTCGAGGGTCGCGAAGGTGCGGGCGAGGTTGAACGGCTGCGCGTACGTGGTGGACACGGTCGCGGCGAGTCCGAGATGCCGGGTTGCGGCGGCCATCGACGCGATGATCGGCAGCGGATCCATACGAAGGGAGCCGAGAGCACCGTAGCGGAGCTGGGAATCGGTGCTCCCTCCGAACCGGTCCGGGACGGACAGGATGTCCGGGAAGAAGGCGAGGTCGAAGCGGCCGCGCTCGAGGGTGCGCGCGATGTTCTGGTAGTAGTCGGCGTCGAGCCATCCCGGCACCGAGCCGGGGTGGCGCCACCCGCCCGGTCGTCCGGGTCCGGCGGTGACGAAGGCAGCGAGGTGCATCTGTGCGGTCACGAGAGTCTCCTGAGGTGAACGGTCAGGCCTGGGCGAGTTCAGCGGCGACGGCGGCACGAACGGAGTCGAACCTGCTGTCGGACAACCAGGTCTGCACATCGACGGGCTCGGGGTACACGCCGAGCCGGTGGAAGTTGTCGGCGAGATCCTGAGTGCCGGCGATCGCTCCTTCGTCGACGGCGGTGAACTGCCCCGCCCCGGAGTAGGACAATCGCCGGGCTTTCACCAGATCGAGGTAGACGTCCCGCTCGAGCGTCGAGTCACCGAACCCGCCGAGCGCCGTGAACTCGTCGACCGCCGTCTCCGGATTCGCCTCGACCCAGCGCTGGGCGTCGCGCACGTTGCGGGCAAGTGTCGCGGCGACCTCCGGATGATCGAAGGCGAAATCCTCGCTTGCGACGAAGAACGCGTAGTCGTACGTCTTCACTCCGGGCAGGGTTGCCGCGTTGTGCTTGCGCCGGGCCAGCTCGATGGTGGGCTGCCAGTTGATCCACGCGTCGACCTTCCCCTGGGCGAAGGCGGCTTCCGCATCGGCGGCAGTGAGATTGACGTAGTCCACGTCGTCGATTGTCAGCCCGGCGGAGTCGAGGTACTTGACCAGGCTGTAGGTGCCCGTCGTGCCCTGGTGGTCGGCGATGCGACGGCCGCGCAGGTCGGCGGCGCTCTTGATGTCGGATCCCTTGGGGACGAGGATGTCGACCTCGTTGGAGGGAAGCGGATAGGACACGAGCGGCACGACCGGGACGTTGCCGCCGATCGCGTAGATGACGGCGGTGGCCGTGGCGAACGAGAAGTCGACGCTACCGGCCTTGATGGCCTCCATCACCGGCAGCGATGCAGGGAAGCCGGACGGATAGGTCACCGGCACGCCGAGATCCGAGGCCAGGTCGAAGCCTCCGAGGTTGTGGGACAGGACGGTGCCGGGTTCGGCCTTGCCGTCGCCGATCAGTGCGTAGCGCACTTCGGTGAGTGCCTTCGCGGCACCCGACGAGTCCTTCGTGCCGCAGGCGGCCAGCGCTCCGATGCCGGTGACCGCGAGCGCTCCGAGGCCCGCGGCCTCGAGGAATCGCCGGCGGCCGAATCCGGGAAGTGGCGAGCGGGAATTCATAGGGGACAACCTCTCTCGGATCGAGCTGATATCAGTGGTCGGGATGGACGGCACGCTCGGCGTCGAGGAGTCCGGTGAGCAGCTCCTCCTTCCAGGCGGCGAGCTGCGCGTCGCCGCGATGCCGCGGCCGCTCCTGGGGAACGCGCAGGTCGCGCGTGATGCCGGAGGGAGTGAGCAGCAGGACGCGATCGGACAGCACGAGCGCCTCCTCCACGTCGTGCGTGACGAGCAGGACCGTGCGCGGGTGCTCCACGAGCAGACGTTCGAGCAGCTGGTGCATCGTGACGCGGGTGACGGCGTCGAGAGCCCCGAACGGCTCGTCGAGGAGCAGAACCTCCGGCCGGTGGAGCAGGGCCCGCGCGAGCGCGACGCGCTGGCGCTGGCCGCCGGACAGTTCGGCCGGCCAGTTCTTCTCCCGACCCGTGAGTCCGACCTGCCCGAGGAGTTCGGCCGCACGAGCACGCGCTCCACGGGTGCCCAGAGTGACGTTGCCCAGGACCGACTTCCAGGGCAGCAGCCGATCCTCCTGGAACATCATCCGCGAGGTGTGGCCGCCGGCGGGCACACCTCCGGTCGGTTCGACGGTGCCGGCTGCGGGCACTTCGAGACCGGCGAGGATGCGGAGCAGCGTGGACTTGCCGACCCCGCTCGGGCCCAGGATCGAGACGAACTCGCCCGGGGCGACGTCCAGGTCGATATTCCTCAGTACCCAGTGGTCGCGGTACCGCTGTCCGATGCCGCGCAGGCACAGGCCGACGAGTTCGTCTGCGACCGTCTTCACCGGTTCTCCCTTCGGTAGTTGGCATTCCAGCGCAGGACGCGTGCCTCGATGAGGCGGACGATCTGGTCGGCGAGCAGACCGGCAACCGCGTAGAGAACGATGGCAAGGACGATGCGATCGTTGCGGAGCATTTCCCGGCCGTTCTGGGCGAGATACCCGATTCCTTCGCGGGTCGCGATGGTTTCGGCGACGACGAGGGTGAGCCAGGCGACGCCCAACGCGTATCGGATGCCGTTGAGGACGACCGGCATGGCCCCGGGCACCACGATCTCGCGGATGATGCCCCAGGGGGTCAGGCCGTAGGAGCGGCCGAGCTGGATCAGCTTTGCGTCGACCGTGCGGATTCCGTTGACGGTGTTCAGGTACACCGGGAAGACGACGCCGAGGATCACGAGAACGATCTTGGGCAGTTCGCCGATCCCGAACGCGGCGATGAGCAGGGGCACCAACGCCAGATGCGGGAGTGCGCGCACCATCTGCAGGGTGCGGTCGAATATCCCTTCCGCGATGCGGGAGAGGCCGACGGCGAAACCCAGGACGAGACCTATGGTCGCGCCGATGACGAAGCCGATGACGATGCGCCGGAGGCTGACTGCGATGTGCGACTGCAACTCGCCCGTGGACCACAGCGAACGCGCGGTGTCGAGGACGTCGGTCGGCGGCGGCAGGACGGAGGCTGGGACGACTCCCTCGGTGGAGGCCCACTGCCAGCTCAGCAGAACCAGCAGCGGAACTGCCCAGGGCAGCAGCAACGCCCACGGCAGCACCCATCGAATCCCGGCGGTTCGCTCGCCGCCCTGCACGCTCGCAGAATCGGGTGCGATTGCCTCACTCATGAGTCGAAGTCGGGATGGAACGGATCATGCGGCACTCCTCGATCGGTCGGACGCCGGTCACGTTATCCAGAGGTGCACGCACATGTCGTCAGTTGTATACACATGGATTCAAACTCTGTACACGCGCCCACGAGCGTGATACGGCTTGACGAATCCCTCGACACGAACCGCCCCGACAGGAAGGAAGCCGGTGACATCTGCAGGCCCGGGTCCCTACAGCGAACTGCGCACACGCATCATCTCCGGCCGCTACGCCCCGGGCGCGCTACTGGTTCCGGCCACAGTGGGCGAGGAACTCGGGGTGTCCCGGACACCGATCAGGGAGGCGCTCATCCGGCTGGAACTCGAAGGCCTCGTGACGAAGGTGTCGCGCGGCTTCGTCATCCGCGAGCGGTCGCCGGAGGAGATTCTCGACATCTGCGAAGCACGCATCGCACTCGAATCCGTCGTGGCGCGTTCCGCGGCACTCCGACGCACCGAGTTCGACCTCGCGATGTTGCGGCGGGCACTCGAGTCGGCACGGACCGGGGTTCCCGACGAACGTCTGCGGGCGCATGCCGAGTGGCACATCGCGCTGCGGGTCGCAGCGCACAACCCCACCATCTCCGAGTTGATGGAACTGCTCGACGCCCGCCTCCATGTCTACGACGGGACCGCGTCCCGATCCACCGCCAATCTCGATCTGATCGAAGCCGAGCACGAGGAGATCTACCGCGCCGTGGTCGACGGAGACGGGGAGCGCGCGAGCGAGTTGATGGTTGTCCACCAGACGAGGACCCGCGACCTGCGAATCGCCGAGATGGTCGAATCAAAGCGGTAGCACCGGGCGGTACGCTGGGCAGATGCGTGAGGAGAACGACCACCCCGGCTCGCAGTCGTCGCTGCGTACAGCCAATCAGCAACGGGTGGTAAGGGTTCTGCAGTCCGGTGGCGAACTCACCCAGGCGGAGATCGCCCGGCGCACCGGTCTGGCCCCGGCCACGGTGTCGAATCTGGTGCGGGAACTGACCACCAGCGGCCTGGTGGAGGTGGCCGCGGCCGAGCGCCCGGGCCAGCGGGGGCGGGCCGTGAAGCTCACCCGGTCGGCGGGCCTGGCCGTCGGAATCGATTTCGGGCACCGGCATCTCACCGTCGCCGTCGCCGACCTGTCGCACGAGATCCTCGCCGAGAAGCGGGTCGAGCTCGCGACCGGACATCGCGCCGAGGACGGGATAACAAGGGCCGGTGCGCTTCTCGACGACGCCCTCGTCGAACTCGGGTGCGGACGCGACGCCGTCGCGGCCGTCGGTATGGGCCTGCCCGCGCCGGTCGAGTCCGCCACGCACCGGATCGGCGGGCCGTCGATCCTGCCGGGCTGGGTGGGCGTCGACCCGGCCGCACTGGCCGCCGAGCGGCTCGCGCTTCCCGTCCACGTCGACAACGACGCCAATCTCGGTGCGCTGGCCGAGCACATCTGGGGCGCCGGGTGCGGCGTGGACGACCTGGCCTACATCAAGCTGTCCGACGGCGTCGGCGCCGGACTGGTGCTGGACGGGCGGCTGTACCGGGGCCGCGCCGGCACGGCCGGCGAGATCGGCCACACCTCCCTCGACGAGTTCGGCCAGGTGTGCCGGTGCGGCAACCGCGGCTGCCTCGAGACGATGGTGGCCTCGCACGTGGTGATCGGGCTGCTCGAGCCGAGCCGGGGGCCCGGCCTGACGATCGCGGACGTGGTGGCACTCGCCGAGGCCGGCGACGCCGGGTGTGCCCGGGTGCTCGCGGACACCGGCCGCCACGTCGGGGTCGCGGCGGCAAGCCTGTGCAACCTGCTCAATCCGCAGCTCCTCCTGATCGGCGGCGAACTCGCCCTGGCGGGAGAGCTGCTGCTCGAGCCCCTGCGTCGCGCGATCGAGCGGTACGCGGTGCCCAGCGCCGCGCGCACCGTGCAGGTACGGACGGCGGCGCTCGGCGCCCGGGCCCAGGTACTCGGGGCGGTCGCCCTCGGACTGCGGGCGGCCAGCCCCCGCTGAAGATCATCTTCGAGGCTTCGACGCCGCTTCACGTCCAGAACTAGGTTCAAATTCGAACATATTCAGCGCCTCAAGACGTTTTTTCATTCATTTCTTGACGACTGATGCCGCTGCGTCCTACTGTGGTCCAGCACACAGTTCGCGTGACCGCCGCCACTCGCCTCCCGGAACGGGACCGCCGCGGCCGGGTCCCGCCGCCCACGAGGAGTCCCATGAGCAACCACGTCGCGCTCCCGACCGTCCCCGACACCGGACCGGACACCGCCGGCGCCCCGGTGCCGGTCCGCATCGCCGCCATCGCCGCGCTCGGCGGCCTGTTGTTCGGCTTCGACAGCGCCGTCATCAACGGTGCCGTGTCGGCCATCGAATCCCGGTTCGCCGTCTCGTCCGCCGTCCTCGGCTTCGCGGTCGCCTCGGCCCTGCTCGGCGCGGCCGGCGGCGCCGTCCTCGCCGGCCGCATCGCGGACCGCTACGGCCGGCTCACCACCATGCAGGTCGCCGCCGCGATGTTCCTGGTCAGCGCGCTGGGCACCGGATTCGCCTTCAACGTCGAAACTCTCGTCCTGTTCCGCATCGTCGGCGGTGTCGGCGTCGGACTCGCCTCCGTCATCGCCCCCGCCTACATCGCCGAGATCTCCCCCGCCCGGGTACGCGGTCGCCTGGGATCGCTGCAGCAGCTCGCGATCGTCGTCGGCATCTTCGCCGCCCTGCTCGTCGACTACGCCCTCGCCGCCCTCGCGGGTGGCTCCCGCGAGGAACTGTGGTTCGGGCTCGAGGCGTGGCGCTGGATGTTCCTGTCCATGACCGTTCCCGCCCTCGTGTACGGATTCCTGACGCTCACCATCCCGGAGTCCCCGCGCTATCTCGTCGCGAAGGGCCGCATCGGGGAGGCCCGCGGCATCCTCGGCACGCTGCTCGGCGAGCAGGGCATCGACCTGCGCATCGAATCGATCCGCGCCACCCTCGGCCACGAGCGCACCCCGTCGCTGCGCGACCTGAGAGGACCCGCGCTGGGCCTGCTGCCCATCGTGTGGATCGGCATCGGGCTGTCGGTGTTCCAGCAGTTCGTCGGCATCAACGTGATCTTCTACTACTCCAGCATCCTCTGGCAGGCAGTGGGATTCGACGAGAACAGCTCCCTCGTCATCACCGTCGTCACGTCCGTGGTCAACATCGCCACCACCCTCGTGGCCATCGCGTTCGTCGACCGCATCGGACGCCGGCCCCTGCTGATCATCGGCTCGGCCGGCATGGCCGTCACCCTCACCACGATGGCCGTCGTCTTCGCCACCGCCTCCACCACCGTCGTCGACGGTGTGACCACCCCGCACCTGACCGGACTGCAGGGACCGATCGCGCTGATCGCCGCGAACCTGTTCGTCGTCGCGTTCGGCATGTCGTGGGGACCGGTCGTGTGGGTCCTGCTCGGCGAGGCCTTCCCCAACCGGATCCGCGCGGCGGCACTGTCGCTCGCCGCCGGCGCGCAGTGGGCGGCCAACTGGGTCATCACCGTGAGCTTCCCCGCCATGAAGGAACTGTCGCTGGGGCTGTCGTACGGCTTCTACGCCGTGTGCGCGGTGCTGTCGCTGCTGTTCGTCCTGCGCTGGGTCAAGGAGACCAAGGGCCGCGAACTCGAGGACATGGACGCCGCCTGAACCCGGGCACCCCGGTAACAGAACAGTCAGGGAGAGAACAGACATGGCACTGACCATCGGAATCGACGTGGGCGGCACCAAGGTCGCCGCCGGCGTGGTCGACGAACACGGCACCCTGCACGCCCGGCTCCGCCGCGCCACCCCGTCGGACGACCCCGCCCGCACCGAGGACGTCGTCGCCGACGTGGTCCGCGAACTCCGCGCCGCGCACGACGTGTGCGCGGTGGGCATCGGCGCCGCCGGATTCGTCGCGTCCGATCGCCGTACCGTGCTGTTCGCCCCCAACCTCGCGTGGCGCGGCGAACCGCTCGGCGAGGCCGTCGAGGCCGCGTGCGGGCTGCCGACCGTCGTCGAGAACGACGCCAACGCCGCCGCCTGGGGCGAGGCACGCTTCGGCGCCGGCCGGGGTGCCCGCACCGCGATCGTGCTCACCGTCGGCACCGGCATCGGCGGTGGTCTGATCATCGACGACGCCCTGCACCGCGGAGCCTCGGGGCTGGCCGCGGAACTCGGCCATCTCAACGTCGAGCCGCACGGCCGTCGCTGCGGGTGCGGGAACCACGGCTGCTGGGAGCGTTACGCCAGCGGGCGGGCCCTGGTGCGGGAGGCGCAGGAGATCGCGAGCGTCTCGCCCGCGCTCGCCGGCCGGCTGCTCGAGCTGGCCGGCGGGCGCGCCGAGCAGATTACCGGGCACCACGTCACCACCGCCGCCCGCGAGGGCGACGCCGCCGCGCTCGAGTGCTTCCGCACGATCGGCACGTGGCTCGGGCACGGCATGGCGGACCTCGCCGCGTTCCTCGACCCGGAGGTGTTCGTCCTCGGCGGCGGTGTGTGCGAGGCCGGCGAACTGCTGCGCGGGCCCGCCGTCGCCACGTTCGCCCAGCGGCTGACCGGACGCGGGCACCGCCCGGCCGCCCCGGTGCGGCTGGCCGAGCTCGGCCCCGACGCCGGGATCGTCGGCGCCGCTGACCTGGCCCGACGCCGCACGGATCTGTCGGCCACGCGCCTCGATCTCTCGGCCGCCGGCTGAGCACCCGCCCGGGTGGGGCGAGCGAATGTATCACCGACTCGGACTGAGGAGGTGAGCGATACATTCGCTCACCGCACGCGGCCCACCGCGTAACACCGTCGTTACCGCGGTTAACCGTTCGCTTGACACGACGCCACTACCGTCGGCGGAGCCACGCGTATACAGCCGTGGATACAGACGACGGGAGTGTGCAGCGGTGGACGGACTCGAACGGCTCCACGCCTCGCTCGACGCGACGCTCGGGCCCGTCGACGCCGCGTACGCCACCGCCTATCCCGGGACGACACCGGCGCGGCAACCCGTGCACACCGTGTACGTGCCGGCCCACCGGTACGACGCGACGACCGTCGCCGAGTGGGGTGCACACGCCCGCCGGGCGCTCGACGAGAACTGCTCCGGCCCCGGCGACCTGGCCGGCGTGACGGGGATCGAACCGGAGCTCGCCGAACAGGTCCTACCGCTCGTGCGGGCCAAGCTCGGCACCGAGCCGATCGAAGATCTGCGCATCGACTTCGAGGACGGATTCCCCCAGACGGACGTGCCCGGCCCGCACCGCGACGCCGACGAGGACGCCCACGTCGCCCGGGCCGCCACCGTTCTCGCGGGCAATCCCTCCGCCACCCCGTTCGTGGGGCTGCGCTTCAAGTGTCTCGAGCCCGCCACCCGCCGTCGCGGGATCCGCACGCTCGACGCCTTCGTCGGTGCTCTCGCCGAGAAGACCTCCGCTCCGGACGGTTTCGTCGTGACCCTGCCGAAGGTGACTGCACCCGAGCAGGTCTCCGCGATGGTCACCGTGTGCGAGCACCTCGAGCGTGCGCACGGGCTCGCCGTTCCCCTGCGGTTCGAGATCCAGATCGAGACCCCGCAGGCGATCTGCGGTCCCGACGGCACCGCCCAGGTGGCGCGGATGCTGCACGCCGCCGCGGGCCGTTGCGCGGGACTGCACTACGGCACCTACGACTACTCCGCCGCGTGCGGCATCGCCGCCGAATACCAGGCCATGGACCACCCCGTCGCCGACCACGCCAAGGCCACCATGCAGGTGGCCGCCGCCGGCACCGGCGTACCCCTGTCCGACGGATCCACCAACCGCCTCCCCGTCGGCACCCGCGAACAGATCCGGGCCGCGTGGGGCCTGCACGCCCGGCTGGTGGAGCGGTCGCTGCGCCGCGGGTTCTACCAGGGCTGGGACCTGCACCCCGCGCAACTGCCCACCCGCTATGCCGCGACGTTCGCGTTCTACCGCCGTTCGTTCCCCACCGCGGCGGCCCGCGTCGCCGCCTACCTGTCGCCGGGGCGTGACTCCGGCTATCTCGACGAACCCGCGACGGCCCGCGCCCTGGCCACGTTCCTGCTCCGCGGCCTCGCCTGCGGAGCCCTCACCGAGACCGAGGTCCGCGACCGCGCGGAGACCACGCCGGACCGGCTGACGCGGCTCGCGGGCCGACAGGAAGGACCCACCGGATGCCCACCGTGATCCGCACGCGACGCGCCGTCGTCGGCGACCGCGAACACCCCTGCTCGGTCGTGCTCCGGGACGGGCGCATCGCCGCGATCGGGGCCTACGACGCCCCTGCCCCCTCGGGCGCCGAGGAGTTCGTCCTCGCCGACGACGAGGCTCTTCTGCCCGGTCTGGTCGACACGCACGTGCACATCAACGACCCCGGCCGCACCGAGTGGGAGGGATTCGCGACCGCGACCCGCGCGGCCGCCGCGGGCGGCGTCACCACCGTCGTGGACATGCCGCTCAACTCCGTGCCGGCCACCGTCGACGTCGCTGCGCTGGAGGTCAAGAAGAAGGTTGCCGCCGAACAGATCTCGGTCGACGTCGGATTCTGGGGCGGCGCCGTGCCGGGCAACCTCGCCGACCTCGAACCGCTCTGGGACGCGGGCGTGTACGGCTTCAAGTGCTTCCTCGCCCATTCCGGGCTGGACGAGTATCCGCCGCTCGACCGGGACCAGATGTTCGCCGCGATGCGCACGATCGCGGGCTTCGGGGGCCTGCTCATCGTCCACGCCGAGGACGGGCCCACCCTCGACGCCCAGCCGCCGGCCGCGGGCCGCCGGTACGCCGGCTTCCTGCGGTCGCGTCCGCCGGCCGCGGAGTCGCGGGCCGTCGCCCAGGTGCTCGAGGGCGCCCGGGAAACGGGTTGCCGCACCCACATTCTGCACCTGTCCGACGCCGGGAGCCTGCCGCTGATCGCGCAGGCCAAGGCCGACGGCGTGCCCGTCACCGTCGAGACGTGCCCCCACTACCTGTCGCTGTTCAGCGAGGAGATCCTGGACGGTGCGACCCATTTCAAATGCTGCCCGCCGATCCGCGAGGCGAGCAACCGGGAAGACCTGTGGCGCGGCCTCGCCGAGGGCACGATCGACGCGGTGGTCTCGGACCACTCGCCGTGCGTGCCGGAACTGAAGAAGTTCGCGACCGGAGACTTCGCCGAGGCGTGGGGCGGCATCTCGTCGCTGCAGCTCGGCCTGCCGATCGTGTGGTCCCAGGCCAGGCGCCGCGGCCACACCCTGACGGAGGTGACCCGATGGATGGCCCGAGGCCCCCGCGACCTGGTGGGCATGACCGACCGGGGCGAGATCGCGATCGGCAACGTCGCGGACTTCTGCGTCCTCGCCCCCGACGACGCGTTCGTCGTCTTCCCCGAACGCCTGCACCACCGCAACGCCGTCACCCCCTATGCCGAGACCGCGCTTGCCGGGGTGGTCCGCGGGACGTGGCTCGGCGGCCGCCCCGTGGGCCGGACGCCGCGCGGGCGCCTGCTCGACCGTGAGAGGACGAACCCGTGACCGACCCCGCCTTCCTGCAGCTGCCCGACCTCGCGTCCCGGACCCTCGCCGGCTCCGTGGTGTACGCCAACGACGAACTGTTCGCCCAGCGGGAGAATCTCGTCACCCCGGAACCCCCGGCCTTCGACACCGGGGACTTCGGGCACAAGGGCAAGGTGTACGACGGCTGGGAGACCCGTCGGCGCCGCGAACCCGGCCACGACTTCGCGATCGTCCGGCTCGGGGTGCCCGGAGTCGTGCGCGGCGTGGTGATCGACACCGCATGGTTCACCGGCAACTACCCGCCGTTCGCCTCGGTGGACGCCGTCGAGACGGAGGGGTATCCGACACCGGACCAGCTGCTCGCGGCGCCGTGGCAGCCGATCCTCGACAAGGTGGCCCTCGCCGGGGACACCGCCAACACCTTCGCGGTCGACAGCGAATTCCGATGGACACACCTGCGGCTCAACATCTTTCCCGACGGCGGGGTGGCCCGGCTGCGGGTGCACGGCGAGCCCCGGCCCGACCCGGCGTTCCTCACCGGGACGATCGACCTCGCCGCGCTCGAGCACGGGGCCGACGTGGTGGACTGCTCGAACCGCTTCTACTCGTCCCCGCGCAACATCATCGCCCCCGGCCGGGCGCGGCACATGGGCGAGGGCTGGGAGAACGCCCGCCGCCGCGACGGCGGCAACGACCATGTGGTGGTGCGCCTGGCCGGGGAGGGCCACGTCGACCACGTCGAAATCGACACCTCGTACTTCGTCGGCAACGCCCCCGGGTGGGCACGACTGATCGGAATCCCGGACGGCGCAGCGCTCTCCGACGAATCCGCGTGGGTCGAGCTCGTGCCGCGGACGGCACTGCTGCCCGACTGCCGGCACCGGTTCCGCGTCGACGCGGCCGTGCCGTTGCGGCACGTGCGGCTCGACGTCTACCCCGACGGAGGCATCGCCCGGCTGCGCGTGCACGGGCGGCTGACGTAGGCGGTGCGTCCTTTGGGTGGCGGCAACAGCCCAAAGGGCACACCGGCGGCGTCAGCCGCCTGCGGTGAGAAATTGATTACCTGCGCGAAACGTAGTGGCTGTCGCCCGTAAAGGCGCTGGGCTAGAACTGTATTCATCACCGTATACAGCCTTGTGTCCCGGACGGAGCCCTCCATGGCAACAGCCCATCCCGTCGACACCCGACTGCCCTTCGGGCGGCAGTTGGCGTTCGGCATCCAGCACGTCCTGATCATGTACACCGGCTTCCACATCCTCGACATGCCGATCGCCGGCCGGATGTTCGACGGACAGGGACGCAGCCTCGACGAGCACTGGCAGGGCAGCCCGCAGGCGTTCCTGGGGTCGTCCGTCGCGGGCTTTCC
>NZ_WVTE01000040.1:0-15091 GCF_009939605.1 Rhodococcus sp. YH1
ACCGCGACGCCGAGGTGTACACATCCGCCGCCAGCTCGAACTGCGCCAGCGCCTCGTCCACCGTCGTCGCCGTCGTCCACACCGTGCGCTCGGCACCGTCGACGCTCAGCTGCACCTCACGCGCCCGCCGCAGCACCACCGTGTCCCCGTCCGACACCTCGGCATCGACGGCCGGGGCCACCACGTCGCGCTCGCCGACGGGATGGCCGGCGTGGGCGAGGACGGCTCGGACGTCGGTGCCCATGGTGCCCAGGGTGAGCCGGTCCCCGTCGACGTCGATCGTCACGGTCTTGTGCCGGGCGAGCGCCGTCGCGGCGCCGGCCACCAGGGTGGCCAGGAGCGCCGCGACGACGGCGTACAACAGCACGGAGCGCGAGTTGTTGATCTTCGTCAGTGGGGACACAAGCCGTACTTCTTACCGCAGTCCCATCTTGCTGGTGCACGCCGGCCAGGCTCCCCAGCCCTGCGCGGCCTGGACCTTCTCGGCGACGGCGATCTGCTGCTCGCGGCTGGCCAGGTCGGCGCGCGGCGCGTACTGGGTGCCGCCGAACGCGGCCCAGGTCTGCTGGGTGAACTGCAGACCGCCGTAGAAGCCGTTGCCGGTGTTGATGGCCCAGTTGCCGGTGGCCTCGCACTGCGCGAGGGCGTCCCAGGTGGAGGAGCGTCCGGAGGCGGGCACGGCCGGCTTCGGCTTGGTGCCGACGCGGACGATCGCAGGAGCCGGCTCCCGGACGGTGGTCGAGGCCTTCTCGGTGCGGCCGACCTCGACGCCGTCGATCGTGTGCACGTCGAGGGTCACGGTGCGCTCACCGGGAGCGCCCGGGTTGTCGAGCGCGGTCTCACCCTCGGTCATGTTCGGGTCGTCGACGCGCTGCTCGGGCGCGGGGACCGGCTGGTTCTCGATGCGGGTTTCGATGCGGTCGCGGGTGATGCGGATCTCGAGGCCGTCGGTCAGCGCCGCATCGACCGCCGGCACCACCGAATCGGCCTGCTCGAGCGCCACCCCGTGCGCGGCCAGGAACTCCCCGACCGTCGGCGCCGCCATCCGCACCTGAACCGCCGGCGCACCGCCGTCGAGCAACCGCACCGTCTTCGGGCTCACCACGTCGAGCTCGGCACCCTCGAGCGGCAACCGGTGCGACCGCGACGCCGAGGTGTACACATCCGCCGCCAGCTCGAACTGCGCCAGCGCCTCGTCCACCGTCGTCGCCGTCGTCCACACCGTGCGCTCGGCACCGTCGACGCTCAGCTGCACCTCACGCGCCCGTCGCAGCACCACCGTGTCCCCGTCCGACACCTCGGCATCGACGGCCGGGGCCACCACGTCGTGCTCGCCGACGGGGTAGCCGGCGCCGGCGAGAACGTCGCCGACCTCGGAGCTCATGGTGCTGAGCGCGATCCGCTCACCGTCCACGTCGAGGGTGAGTTCCTTGTGCTGAATCAGGGCGGCGACGCCGCCGGCCGCAAGGGTGAGGAAGAGTGCGGCGACGACCACGTACAGCGTGGGCGATTTCGCTCGGTTGATCTTGGTGAAAGGTGACACGGCTATTCCTGCACTGTCGACAACTTCGATCACGGCACGGTAACGAATCGGCATTGATACGGCAACTGCACCATTTCTACCTGCAGTTTCTCGGTAACGAGACAGGTGACGATTCGTAATTTTCGATCAATAGCCGGGCCGCGACCGAAGGTGCGGGCTAGCGTCGATTCGACGCTCGGGAAAACGTGCCGCACGACGCGCGAATTACAGAGGTGGGATTACTTTGGGTGACCGAATTCACCGTCCTCCGGCGCGGCGGAGTGCGGCGCTGCTGACTCTGCTCGGCATGCTCGGCGCGCTGCTGCTCGCTGCCACCCCGGCGGCCCTGGCGCAGTCCCCCGCCGCCGGCCGCACCTACGTCATCGCCACCGACGTGACCTTTGCACCCTTCGAATTCCAGAACGAGCAGGGCGACTTCGTCGGCATCGACATGGACCTGATCCGGGAGATCGCGGAGGACCAGGGCTTCACCGTGGAGGTTCGTCCGCTGGGCTTCGATGCCGCCCTGCAGGCGGTGCAGGCGGACCAGGCCGACGGCGTGATCGCGGGCATGTCGATCACGGAGGAGCGCAAGCAGGTCTTCGACTTCTCGGATCCCTACTTCGAGTCCGGCGTGCAGATGGCGGTCCTCGCCGGCAACGACGAGGTCGCGTCGTACGCCGATCTGGCAGGCAAGCGCGTCGCGGTCAAGAACGGCACCGAGGGCGCCGCGTTCGCCGAGTCCATCAAGGGCGAGTACGGGTTCACCACGGTCTACTTCGCCGACTCGGCGAGCATGTACGACGAGGTCCGCACCGGGAACTCGGTCGCGGTCTTCGACGACTACCCGGTGCTGGCGTACGGCATCGCCCAGGGCAACGGGCTGAAGACGGTCACGGAGAAGGAGGCCGGTGCGAACTACGGGTTCGCGGTGAACAAGGGCCGCAATCCCGAGCTGCTCACCGCGTTCAACGCGGGCCTGCAGAATCTGCGGGACAACGGCCGCTACGACGAGATCGTGGAGAGTTACCTCGGCGAGGGCGCCGTGCAGGCCGACAACTCCATCCCCGGCCTGCTCCGCAGCACCTGGCAACTGCTGCTCGAGGGGCTGTGGCTGACCCTCGTGCTGTCGGTCGTCTCGATCGCGATCGCGCTGGTGCTCGGTGCGCTGTTCGGCCTCATGCGGGTCTCACGCAACATCGTCCTGCGCGGGATCGGCACCGCCTACGTCGACGTCTTCCGCGGCACCCCGCTGCTGGTGCAGGCCTTCTTCATCTACTTCGGCATCCCGGCCGCGGCCGGATTCCAGATGTCGGCGTTCACCGCGGGCATCATCACGCTCTCGCTCAACGCGGGCGCGTACATGGCCGAGATCGTGCGTGGCGGCATCCTGTCCGTGGACAAGGGGCAGATGGAGGCCGCCCGCAGCCTCGGCATCGGCTACCTGCCCGCGATGCGCAAGGTGGTCATGCCCCAGGCGGTGCGCACCATGATCCCGTCGTACATCAATCAGTTCGTGATCACGCTGAAGGACACCTCGATCCTGTCGGTGATCGGCATCGCCGAGCTCACCCAGACCGGGCGGATCATCATCGCCCGCAACTTCCAGTCGTTCCAGATGTGGCTGATCATCGGGGTGATCTACTTCGTCGTCATCATGGCGCTGACCAAATTGTCGGACCGACTCGAGAAGAGGATCAACCGTTGACCGAGGCAGCCGCGGCCCAGCCGCTCGAGGACGGTCGCGAGGTGAAGATCCGCGTGCGCGGCCTGAAGAAGTCGTTCGGCGAGAACGAGGTGCTCAAGGGCATCGATGTGGACATCCTCGCCGGCGAGGTGGTGTGCGTGATCGGCCCCTCCGGTTCGGGCAAGTCGACGTTCCTGCGATGCCTGAACCGGCTCGAGGACATCAGCGCCGGTTCGGTGGTGGTGCACGGGTTCGACCTCGCCGACCGGAAGATCGACATCGACCGGGTGCGCCGCCACATCGGGATGGTGTTCCAGCACTTCAATCTCTTCCCGCACATGACGGCCCTCGAGAACATCGTGCTCGCGCCGGTGCTGACGAAGCGGGCGACCAAGGAGGAGGCACGGACGCGGGGGCTCGCCCTGCTCGACCGGGTGGGGCTGAGCGAGAAGGCCGACGCGAAGCCGGCCAACCTGTCCGGCGGGCAGAAGCAGCGCGTCGCGATCGCGCGGGCGCTGGCCATGAATCCGGACATCATGCTGTTCGACGAGGCGACCAGCGCCCTCGACCCGGAGATGGTGGGCGAGGTGCTGCAGGTGCTGCGCGACCTGGCGGCCGAGGGCATGACCATGGTCGTGGTCACGCACGAGATGGGCTTCGCCCGGGAGGTCGCCGACCGGGTGCTGTTCATGGCCGACGGGTACGTCCTCGAGGAGGGCACGCCGAAGGAACTGTTCGGGAGCCCCCGCCAGGAACGGACCCGCGACTTCCTCGCGAAGGTGCTCTGAGGCCGGCGCCCGGTTCCCGGGCGCCGGTCCTCACCCACGGCTACGCGGTCTGCAGGAACCGCACCCGGCGGGCGAGCAGGGCGTCGACGCTGTAGGCGCCGGCGCCGACGACGGCGAGCACCAGCGCACCCGCGCCGAGGGCCCCGACGAGTTCCCATCCGCCGTCGGTGACGTAGATGCCGTTGCCGATGTGGACGACGAAGAACGCGCCGAGCATGTTGATCAGCAGCAGGACGCCGAAGATCGGCACGAGCAGGCCGATGATGAGAGCGATGCCACCGAGCGTTTCCACCCAGGTGGCGTAGAAGGCGGACAGCGCGGGCACGGGCACGTCCATGCCCTCGAATCCGGCCTTGGTGGCGGAGTATCCCTGGTTGATCTTCTGCAGGCCGTGGGCCAGGAAGACGATGCCGATGACCACTCGGGCGACGAGCAGCCCGACGTTGCGCAGGACGGGGTTGTTCATGGGGATGACCTTTCGGTGCGGGCGGTGGGGGGCTCGTCCTTCGATCGAAGCCGCGTCCACGGTAGCTGCGCAAGGTTGAAGGTTCAACCTTGGGGTGCCCGAGCGCCCCGGCCTGCCGGAAGGTCGGGGGCCGAAAAGTAGTTGATTAATCAACAATATGGAGTATGCTCCTCGTCGAAGGGGCATTCACCGGCCGAAGGAGCACTATCGTGGCAATCAGCGTGGAAGAGGAGCGCAGCCGCCGATCCGCGACGCTGCGGGAGGAACTGCGCAGCCGTTACCTCCGGCCGGTCGACGAGCGACCCGCGTCGTCGGCCCGCGGGCTGCACCACACCGCGCTCGTCAGCAGCGACGTCGAACGCACCGTGCGCTTCTACCAGGACGTGCTCGAATTCCCTCTCACCGAACTGATCGAGAACCGTGACTACCCCGGTTCCTCGCACTTCTTCTTCGACATCGGCAACGGAAACCTGCTGGCGTTCTTCGACTTCCCCGGACTCGACGTCGGGCCCTACCGGGAGGTCCTCGGCGGCCTGCACCACATCGCGATCAGCGTCGAGCCCGGCAGGTGGGAACGCCTGCGCACCAAGCTGACCGACGCCGGCGTCGAGCTCGTCGAGCACAGCGAGGTCTCGCTGTACTTCCGCGACCCCGACGGCGCCCGCATCGAACTCATCGCCGACCCCCTCGGCGAGATGTACGGAAACAAGGTCCTCTAGATGAGCAACGTCGACGCCGAGCCCACCGAGATCCGCTGCGAAACCGAGCCCGCCCCCACCCGTGTGCAGATCATCACCTCCCGCGAGGTGCCGCTCGGCGGCCCGCGCGCGATGCCGGTCCGCCGCACCCTGCCGCAGCGCGCCCGGTCCCTCATCGGGGCCTGGTGCTTCGCCGACCACTACGGGCCCGACGACGTCGCCGCCACCGGCGGAATGGACGTCGCGCCGCACCCGCACACCGGCCTGCAGACGGTGAGCTGGCTGTTCGCCGGCGAGATCGAGCACCGCGACAGCCTCGGCAAGCACGCGTTCGTCCGCCCCGGCGAACTGAACCTCATGACCGGCGGCCACGGCATCGCCCACTCGGAGGTCTCCACGCCGGCCACGACGGTCCTGCACGGCGTCCAATTGTGGGTGGCCCTGCCCGACGCGCACCGCGGCGCACCCCGCGACTTCCAGCACTATGCCCCCGAACCCGTCCGGATCGAGGGCGCGACCGTGAGCGTGTTCCTCGGCTCCCTCGCCGGGTCCGCGTCGCCCGTGCACACCTTCACCCCGCTGCTCGGCGCCGAGATCACCCTCGACCCGGGCGCGACCGTCGAACTGGCCGTCGATCCCGAGTTCGAGCACGGTCTGATCGTCGACACCGGCAGCGTCCGCCTCGCCGGCACCGTCCTCGCCCGCTCCGCGCTCGGCTACGTCGGCACCGGAGTCCCCACGCTCCCCCTGACCAATCTCACCGACGAACCCGCGCGGGCCGTCCTGCTCGGCGGTACGCCGTTCGGCGAGGAGATCGTCATGTGGTGGAACTTCGTGGGCCGTAGCCACGACGAGATCGTCGCGTTCCGGGACGAGTGGCAGCGCGAGGGGGAACGCTTCGGGCGGGTCGAGGGCTACACCGGGAAGGTGACACGGCTACCCGCGCCGGCGCTGCCGAACGCGCAGATCCGGCCGCGCCGCAACCCCCCGACCGCCCCCTGAGTGAGCACACACCGAGTGCGCACACACCGAGGGCACACACCGAGCGCGCACCGTCACTCGGGGCGGACTCCGGCATAGGCGTCCCCGAGCAGGCGCCGCACCCCGACCCGGGTCACCTCCCGCGGGTTGGGGTACTGCCGCTCGGTGGCCAGGTGCGCCGCCTCGTCGAGGTCGCCCTCGGACATCCCCAGTTCGGCGAGCGTCGTCGGGCCGCCCGCCGCCGCCACCAGGTCGAAGACCCCGGCCGGGGCCGTGGGGGTGCCGAGGGCGTCGGCAATGCGGCTCATCACGGTCGGCACCGACGGCGCGTTGAACGCCATCACATGCGGTAGCACCACGGTGTGCGTCGGCGCGTGCGGCAGGTCGAAACTGCCGCCCAGGACATGACACAGCTTGTGGTGCAAGCCCATTCCCACCGCGCTCAGGCACGTGCCGGCCAGCCACGCCGCGAGCAGCAGATCCGAGCGGCCCTCCCGGTCCGCGGCGTCGGCGCCGAGGACCGGCACGCCCCGGGCGATCGCGCGGATGGCCTCGAGCGCCAGCGTGTCGACGATCGGGTTGGCATGGTCGGCGTACAACGCCTCCACGGCATGCGCCATCGCGTTGATCGCACTGGTCACCGCCATCGGGATCGGCATCGACAGGGTGAACTCGACGTCGTAGATGACGGTCTCGGGCAGGATGGCCGGCGACGAGTGCGTGGTCTTCACACCGTCCGCGGTTTCCCCGAGGACGGGAGTGACCTCGGATCCGGCGTAGGTGGTCGGCAGGATCACCTGGTCCACGCCGGTGCGCACCGCGATCGCCTTCGACAGTCCCGTCGTCGACCCCCCGCCCACGGCGACGACGGCATCGATGTCGTGTTCGGAGACCAGGCCCAGCACCTTCTCGGTGACCGCCACCGGCGTGTGCATGACGGCGCCGTCGAATCGGGCGACCTGCAGCCCACCGAGGGCCTTCTCGACGAGTTCCACCTGCGGACGGACGTGCTCACCACCGAGCAGGAGAACCCGGGAGCGGTCGAGGCGGCGCACCTCGTCGGCGACCCGCGCCGCGGTTCCCGGCCCGAACACCACCCGTGACGGCTGAGCGTTGTAGACGAAGCTGTGCATGCCGTCCATTGTCCCGGCCGCACGGGCCGGCCGCCTCGGAACGGCGACACCGTTACGAAAGTCCGTACACCCGTTCGGCGTTCGCGGTGGTCGCGGCGGCCAGCTCGGCCGGGTCCGCGCCGCGCACCTCCGCCAGCGCCCGCACCGTGTACGGCAGGCAGTACGACTCGTTGGGCGCGCCGCGGAACGGATGGGGCGTCAGGAACGGAGCGTCCGTCTCCACCAGCACCTGCTCGAGCGGCACCAGCGGAGCCGCGGCACGCAGCGCCGCGGCGTTCTTGAAACTCACCGTCCCGGAGAAGCTGAGCAGGTAACCGGCGTCGACGCAGGCCCGCGCCATGTCCGCGTCCGACGAGAAGCAGTGGAAGATCACCGTCTCCGGCGCACCCTCGTCGTGCAGCACGCGCAGCAACTCGGCGTCGGCGTCGCGGTTGTGGACCATGAGGGTCTTGCCGAGCCGTTTGGCCAGGTCGATGTGCCAGCGGAAGGCGTCCTCCTGCTCGATCGGGTCGGCGCAGCCGTCGAGCTTGCCGGGCCAGTACAGGTCCAGGCCGGTCTCCCCCACCGCGACCACGCGCGGGTCGGCGGCGAGCTTCTCGATCTCGGCCCGGGTGGCGTCGTCGAGCGCGTTCGCCCGGGTGGGGTGGATCGCCACGGCGGCGTAGACCCGCTCGTCCCAGTGCGCGGCGTCCACGGCGAAGCGGGCGGCGACGATGTCGTCGGCGACGGTGACGACCCGTCCGACCCCGACCGCGGCCGCCCGGTCGAGGATCGCCGCCACCGACTCGGCGTCGTGCGCGCCGCACGCGTCGAGGTGCGTGTGGGCATCGACGAGAGGCGAGAGCGGCTGCGGAGGCTCGGGCGCGGGGCGGGTTCGGCTCACGGCCCATACACTATCTACCTATAAAGTGGACGCACCATGACTGTTCCTGCCGCCTCCCGCCCGCCGTTCTACCTGACGACCGCGATCGCTTACCCGAACGGCGCCCCGCACATCGGCCACGCCTACGAGTACATCTCCTCGGACGCGATCGCCCGGTTCAAGCGCCTCGACGGCTTCGACGTGTTCTTCCTGACCGGCACCGACGAGCACGGCCTGAAGATGCAGCAGACGGCGGCGAAGGAAGGCCTGGACGTGCGGGACCTCGCGGCCCGCAACTCCGGGGTGTTCGAGGCCATGGACAAGTCGCTGAACATCTCCTTCGACCGGTTCATCCGTACCACGGACGCCGATCACCGCGAGGCGAGCAAGGCCATCTGGCAGCGCATGGCCGACAACGGCGACATCTACCTCGACACCTACTCGGGCTGGTACTCGGTGCGCGACGAGGCGTTCTACGCCGAAGCCGAGACGACGGTGCTCGAGGACGGTACGCGCATCGCCACCGAGTCGGGCACCCCGGTGGAGTGGACGGAGGAGTCGACGTACTTCTTCCGGCTCTCGGCGTATCAGGACAAGCTGCTGAAGCTGTACGAGGAGCGACCGGACTTCATCGCCCCCGCCACCCGGCGCAACGAGATCGTCAGCTTCGTCTCCGGCGGGCTGAAGGATCTGTCGATCTCCCGCACCACCTTCGACTGGGGCGTGCCGGTGCCGGACCACCCCGAGCACGTGATGTACGTGTGGGTGGACGCGCTCACCAACTACCTGACGGGCGCGGGCTTCCCCGACACCGAGGCGGAGTCGTTCCGCCGCTACTGGCCCGCGAACCTGCACATCATCGGCAAGGACATCACCCGGTTCCACACCGTGTACTGGCCGGCGTTCCTGATGTCGGCCGGAATCGAGCTGCCCGAGCGGGTGTTCGTGCACGGCTTCCTGTTCAACAAGGGCGAGAAGATGTCCAAGTCGGTCGGCAACGTCGTCGACCCGCTCGAGATGGTCGAACAGTACGGTCTCGATCCGCTGCGCTTCTTCCTGCTGCGGGAGATCTCCTACGGTCAGGACGGCAGCTACAGCCACGAGGCGATCGTGACCCGCGTCAACGCGGACCTGGCGAACGAACTCGGCAACCTGGCGCAGCGCTCGCTGACGATGGTCGCCAAGAATCTCGACGGCGTGGTGCCGACCCCCGGCGACTTCACCGAGGACGACCGCGCGCTGCTCGCGCAGGCCGACGCCCTGCTCGAGAAGGTCCGGGCCGAGTTCGACGTGCAGGCACTGCACCTCGCACTGGAGACGATCTGGCACGTGCTCGGCGAGACGAACCGGTACTTCTCCGCGCAGGCACCGTGGGTGCTGCGCAAGACGGACCCGGCCCGGATGGCGACGGTGCTGTACGTGACGCTCGAGGTCGTGCGGATCGTCGGCCTGCTCGTGCAGCCGGTGATGCCCGATTCGGCCGCGAAGATCCTCGACCTGGTGGGCCAGGACCCGCAGGCGCGGCAGTTCGCGGACATCGCCACACGCCTCGCCCCGGGCACCCCGCTGCCGGCCCCGGCCCCGGTGTTCCCGCGGTACGAATAGGCATCCCGCCGCCTGTCGGTGGCCTCGTGCACACTCCCGCGCATGGGGCGAGATAGAACATACTTTCGACAGGCGCCGGCGGGGTCCGGGGCATCCGACGAGGTCTTCCACCTCGGCACCCGGCCACTTCTCGACGAACTGTGCGCCGCCTACGAGCGCGGCTGGCAGCCCGCCGACGTGCTGCACGTGACGGCCCGGTCCGGCGACGCCACGGACGTCCCACTGGCGGCCGCCGCGGTGCTGTACGACGCCCGGCGCAGCCACGCGGCCGACCGGGCGCCCATGGACTGGGTGCAGCAGCTCGGTGTGATCGCGGAGCGCTGTCCCGGTGCCGCGCGGATCGCCGAACGGGTTCCGCCCGACGCACCGGTGCGCCACCTCGGCGTCGAACTGCTGCGCGAGCTGCCCGGCCTGTCCCGCTTCCAGGTGATGGGGCTGGCGTTCGCCTGGAAGTACCTGCCGCGGTTCGCCCCTCTCCTGCCGCCGCCGTCGCAGTGGCCGCCGTTGCGCCCGGTCCCCGCGGCCGGCGAATCCCTGTGCCCGGACCCGAGGGTGCTCGCACGGATCCGCGGCCTCCTGGCGAAGGCCGAGTCCACGGACTATCCGGAGGAGGCCGAGACCCTCACCGCCAAGGCGCAGGAGCTGATGACCCGGTACGCGATCGGCGCGGCCCTGCTCACCGGCGCCGAGACGGGCGCCGCGCGGGGGCGCCGCCTGCACGTCGACAACCCGTACGCGAAGGAGAAGGTGCTGCTGCTCACCGCGATCGGGAACGCGAACCGCACCCGCACGGTGTGGTTCACCAAGGTCGGGATCGCCACGATCGTCGGCGCCGACGTCGACCTGCAGCAGGTCGAGGTGCTGTTCACGTCGCTGTCGGTGCAGGCGAGCCGGGCCGTGCGCGCGGCCGGGACCGGGGGCCGCACCGGCGGCGCGGCGACGGCGTTCCGTCGCGCCTTCCTGGCGGGGTTCGCATACCGGATCGGCGAACGGCTGCGGCAGGCCGACGTGCGCGCCACCGCGGCCGCCGCGGCCGACGCGAGCATGGCCGTCACGCAGCTCGCCCCGTTGCTGGCCCGTCGCTCCGAGGCCGTGGACTCGGAGTTCCGCCGGTTGTTCCCGACGACCCGGTCGACGCGCACACGCAGCGTCGACGCCGAGGGGTGGTTCGCGGGCCGGGACGCGGCCGAGTCGGCCTTCCTCACCCCCGGTTCCCCGTAGCGGGCCGGCCGTGTGAGCACTGCCACGCCGCACCCTGTCACATTCGCGGGCCGGCCGGTGTCCCATGCACGACCGCGAAATCGTCGACAGCAGAAGGGGTGGTCAGGATGGCAACCGACGTGGTGGTGCTCGGGGCCGGGTACGCGGGCGTGATGGCAGCGAACCGCATGCTCGCCGCGCATCCGGAGGTATCGGTGACGGTCGTCAACCCGCGACCGGTGTTCGTCGAGAGGGTGCGGCTGCACCAGCTCGCGGCCGGATCCGGTGCGGCCGCGCACGACCTCGCCGAGGTGCTGCACCCGGCGGCGGTCGTGCACCTCGGCACCGCGGTGCAGATCGGTGCGGATCGGGTGCTGCTCGCCGACGGGACGGCGCTGCCGTTCGACGTGGCGATCTACGCCGTCGGCAGCGGCGCCGGCGTGCCCGCGATCCCGGGCGCCGACCGGCTGCACTCGCCGGCCGAGTTCGAACGCGCCATGGACACGGCCGCCGCGCTCGACAGGCTCGGCGACGGTGCCGGCGTGGTGGTCGTCGGCGGCGGGCTCACCGGCGTCGAATCGGCCGCCGAGATCGCCGAGGCGCATCCCCACCTGACCTGCACCCTCGTCGGGGACCCCGTCGCGCACCTGCCCGGCGCCACCCGGCGGTTCGTCGCCGCACGGCTGCGACGGCTCGGTGTCCGGGTGCGGCCGGGCCGGGTCGTCGCGGTCACCGGGCGGGAGGTGCTGCTCGCCGACGGCGAAGCGGTGCCCGCGGAACTCACGATCTGGGCGGGCGGCTTCACGGTGCCCGACCTGGCCCGGCGGAGCGGGTTGCCGGTCGACGGGACCGGTCGGCTCCGCGTCGACGCCACCCTGCGGAGCACGGGCGCAGCCAACGTCGTGGGGGTGGGCGACGCCGTGACCGTCGACGGCCAGGATCACATCCGGATGAGCTGCCAGGCGGCGCTGCCGCTCGGCGCGCACGGCGCCGACACGGCATGGGCGCTGCTGGCGGGCCTGGAGCCGCAGCCGCTGTCGCTCGGTTTCGTGGCGCAGTGCATCTCGCTGGGCCGGGCCTCCGGCGTCGTGCAGCGCACCCGCCCGGACGACACGGCCCGCGGCGGCGCCCTGCGCGGTACGTTGGGCGCATTCGGCAAGGAGATGGTGGTGCGCGGAACGGTGTGGACACTGCGCCGGCAGGCACGGGGGCACGGCTATCCCTTCCCGAAGGGACCGGCCGCTGCGCATGATCCGATCGCGGCGCCGCGATGACGCACGACGAGCTGTTCACCCGGCACCGCGGCCTGCTGTTCGGCATCGCGTACGAGATCACCGGCAGCGTCGCCGACAGCGAGGACATCCTGCAGGACAGCTACCTGCGGTGGGCCGAGGTGGACCTCGACGAGGTCGCCAACCCCCGGGCGTATCTGAGCCGCGTGGTCACCCGGCAGGCGCTGAACGCGCTGCGCACCGCGCAGCGTCGCCGGGAGGACTACGTCGGGCCGTGGCTGCCCGAGCCGGTACGCACGGCGCCGGATGCCGCCGAGGACGTCCTGCTCGCGGAGTCGGTGTCGATGGCGATGATGCTGGTGCTCGAGACACTCGGCCCGCTCGAACGGGCGGTGTTCGTGCTGCGCGAGGTGTTCGGATTCGACCACGCCCAGATCGCGGCGGCGGTCGGCAGGCCGGAGGCGACGGTGCGGCAGATCGCCCACCGCGCCCGAAGCCACGTGCACGCGCGGCGCAAGCGGTACACCGCGTCCGGCGCGGAGACCCGCCGGGTGGTCGAGGAACTGCTCGCCGCCGCCGGCACCGGCGACGTGGAGGCGCTGATGAAGGTGCTGTCCCCGGAGGTGGTCTACGTCGCCGACGGCGGGGGCAAGGCGACGGCCGCACGGGTTCCGGTGTCCGGGGCGAAGAAGGTCGCGCGGCTGTTGCGGAACCTAGGGCGCAGGCCCCTGCCCGACATGCGCTTCGAGTTCGCGTCGTTCAACGGTCTGCCCGCGCTGGCGGTGTACTCGGCCGAGCGGCTCGACCTCGTGATGATGATCGAGACGGACGCGGGCCTGGTCACGGGCCTGTATGTGGTGCGGAACCCGGACAAGCTCGGCGCGGCGTACAGGGTGATGCCGCCGGTCCACTGAACGCCCGGTGTGATTCGGCCCGTCCCGGCATCCCGTGGGAGGCTGTGCTCATGCGGATGGAACGGCTCGGCGCCGGGGGTGGCCCGGCGCAGGTGCTGCGGGTGCTGGGCGCCCGCGCCGAGGCGGCGGGAGGGCCCCCGCCGGCCGCACTGACCGGCACGTGGTTCGGCGCGGCGGCGGTCCTCGCGCCCCACGTCGAGGCCGTCGCCACCCCGCCTTCCGACGCGTTCGTCCTGCGCGAGGGCCCGTCCCTGCGCACCCGCGACGACGGGCCGGTCGTCGGCGGGGGGTGGATCGGCTACCTGGCGTACCCGGACCGAGCCCCCGCCCACCCGGCGTTGCCTCGGGCGGCCGGGGGGTGGGCGGACACCGTGCTGCGGCTCGACCACGACGGCTGCTGGTGGTACGAGAGCCTCACCGACGCGCCGTGCCCGGCCGGGTTCGCCGCCGCCGTCCGCGAGGTGCCCGAGGCCTCCGGTCGGGCGCCGTGGCGTATCGACTGGACCGCGCCGGACCGCGGCGCCCATCGCCGCGGCGTGCGGCAGTGCCTCGACGCGATCCGGGCCGGCGAGGTCTATCAGGCGTGCGTGTGCACTCGCTTCACCGGCGCCTGGTCGGGCAGCCCGCTGCACTTCTTCGCCGACGGGATCGAGCGCACCGCGCCGGCCCGGGCCGCCTACGTCGCAGGCGGGTGGGGGGCGGTCGCGTCGCTGTCGCCGGAGTTGTTCCTCGCCCGCCACGACGACCGGGTGACGTCGAGCCCGATCAAGGGCACGCTCCCGATCGGCGCGGATCCGGCCCGGCTGCGCGCGTCCGTCAAGGACGTCGCGGAGAACGTGATGATCGTGGACCTCGTGCGCAACGACCTCGGACGCGTGGCCGAGACCGGAACCGTCACCGTGCCGGATCTGCTCGGGGTGCATCCGGCCCCCGGAGTCTGGCACCTGGTGTCCACCGTCGCGGCCACGCTGCGGGCCGGTGTGGACACCGCGCGGTTGCTCGGGGCCGCGTTCCCGCCGGCCTCGGTGACCGGCTGTCCCAAGCTCCGGGCGCGGGAGTTCCTGCGGGTCTGGGAGCCGCAGCCGCGGGGCGTGTACTGCGGCACCGTGGGCATGGCCAGCCCGCTCGCCGGGCTGGAGCTCAACGTGGCGATCCGCACCGTCGAGTTCGGCGGCGGGGACGCGGGCACGCCGGGGTCGTGTGGTCTCGGCGTCGGCGGTGGCATCACCATCGATTCCGATCCGGACGCCGAATGGCAGGAGTGCCTCGACAAGGCCGCCAGCATCCTGGCGCTCAGCCCCCGCACACCGTCCGGCCGGCCACCGGCAGATCGGACTGCGGCAGCGATGCGGTGATCCGGCCCGTCGTCGCCGCGCAGATCCGCGCGATGATCGACTCGACGTCCAGGCCCCACGTGCGCACCATCCCGTCGCCACCCGCCGCGATCACGGCGTTGCTGCCCGGCAGGAAGCCCACCTGCCACCGGCCGACGCCGGCGTCGGTGATCGGGCCGCCCACCGGGTGCATGTCCTCCGGGTCGCCGACGTGCCACAGGCGCACCGTGCCGTCGTCGCTGCCGCTGACCACCTCGTGGCCGTTCGGCGTCACCGACACCGAATAGACGGTGCCGGTGTGCCCGCGCAGCGCCTCGGGGCGGACGGTGAACGACCCGTCGGGTCCGCGGTCCCACACGCGGACCGTGTGGTCGTCGCCGCCGGTGGCGAGGACGTTGCCGTCGGCGCTGAACGCGAGGGCGTTGACGCCGGTGGCATGGCCGTCCGACACCGGCACCGGGACTGGGGCCGCGGGATCGGCGACGTTCCAGGCGTAGAGCGAGCCGTCCGCGCTCGCCACCACCAGGTGCCGGCCGTCCGGCGCGAACGCCGCCGCCCGGATCAGGTTGGTGGGGCCCCCGAGCGGGGCGCCCCACGGCGCCGGACGCGCCGGATCCGACACGTCCCACAGCACGAGGGAGTGGTCGTCGTCTCCCGTGACGAGGGTGG
>NZ_WVTE01000041.1:0-15011 GCF_009939605.1 Rhodococcus sp. YH1
GATGTTCACGCTCGGCCAGCCCAGGACGTTCCACGGCCAGGTGTAGGGGCAGGCGGCCGTGATCACCTTGTCGGTGGCCCAGCCCCCGAGGCCGTCCATCGCCTCCACCACCGGGGGTGGGGTGGCGGTGGTGGGGGCGAGGATGACGTCGAAGCGGTCGAAGATCGTGCCGATGCGCCGGCGGATGCGTGGTTCGGCGGCGCGAGCGGCGCGCAGCGGACGGCCGCGCAGCAGCCGGCCGGTGCGCGCGTTCGCGCGGGTGCGCGGGTCGGCGAGGGCCGGGTCGGGCAGCCGCCGCACCCAGTCGTCGATGCCGGCCATCGACCGGGGCAGGAAGTTCAGGCCCAGCAGCTTTCCGTAGGCCGGGTCGGCGACGGTCACGTCGTGGCCGAGGGCACGCAGCGTGCCGGCGAGGGCTTCGACGCGCGCGCGGATCTCGGCGTGCAGTCGGGTGCGGGTGGCGGTGTAGGGGCGCGCGAGCGAGAGCGCGATCCGCAGCCGGCCCGGATCGCGACCCACGGCGTCGGACACCGTGACGGCTTCGGCTTCGTGCAGGTCGCCGACGTGGTTGCCCGCGACGGCGTCGAGCAGCAGTGCGGCGTCGGCGACCGTGCGTGCCAGGGTGCCGTGGGTGGTGAGGCCGTGGAAGGCCTCGGGGTCGGGCCACATCGAGATGCGGCCGCGTTGCGGCTTGATTCCCACGAGGTTGGTCCAGGCGGCCGGGATGCGGACCGATCCGGCGCCGTCGGAGCCGAGCGCCGCGGACACCAGGCCCGCCGAGACCGCGGCGGCGCTGCCCCCCGACGAACCGCCGGGGGTGTGGTCCCGGTGCCAGGGGTTGCGGGTGTGGCCGAAGGCGCTGCCGCCGGTGAACGGCCACTGCCCCAGTTCGGGGGTGTTCGTCTTGCCGACGATCACGGCGCCGGCGGCCCGCAGCCGCCGCACCACCTCCGCGTCCTCCTCGCGGACGGCGAACTCGCCGGCGCATCCGAACGCGGTGATCTCGTGCGCGATGTCGGTGTCGTCCTTCACCGCGACCGGCACACCGAGCAGGGGGAGACGGACGCCGGCGGCGAGACGCCGGTCGGCCTCCTCGGCCTCGGCGAGCGCCTGCTCCCGGCGGACGCCACGGAAGGCATTGAGTGCGCGATTGCCGGCCTCGATGCGTTCCAGGGCCGCGCGCGTCGCGGCGACGGACGTGGTGGCGCCGGCGGCGAGGGCGGCGGCCTCGGCGGCGAGGCCGGGCGCTCGGGTGTCTGCCCGTGGTGCGGTCATACGGCTGCGTCCCCCTTCGTGGTGTTCGTTCGAACGAACAATAACGCGTTCCAGTTCGTCTCGTCGAGGGCGGGATGCGCAGAAATGTGGCGCTCGTCACATTCGCGGGAGGCGCGACGATCGGTTGGGTATGCCCCCGGGGATATCGCGGGAGCCTCCCCGGGGTGTCGTAGGGACCGGCTGTCAGGAGATACACATGGGTTCATCGCGCACACGCAACCTCCGGCGCGTACCGGACACGGAGACGCGGATGGTCTTGCGCACCATCCACGGGTACCGTCGCGCGTTCCGGATTGCCGGCGAGGGACCTGCGCTGCTGCTGATCCACGGGATCGGCGACAACTCCTCGACCTGGCGGGAGGTCATCCCGCACCTGGCCCGCAGGTACACGGTCATCGCACCGGACCTGCTCGGCCACGGCCGCTCCGACAAGCCCCGCAGCGACTACTCGGTCGCCGGGTACGCCAACGGTGTGCGTGACCTGCTGTCGGTCCTGGGCATCGAGCGCGTCACCGTGGTCGGGCACTCCCTCGGCGGCGGCGTCGCGATGCAGTTCGCGTACCAGTTCCCGCAGATGGTCGACCGGCTCGTCCTGGTGGCCGCGGGTGGCGTCACCAAGGACGTTCACCCGGCGTTGCGCCTGCTGTCCCTGCCGGGACTGAGCGAGGCGCTCAAGCTGCTGCGCCTACCGGGCGCCATGCCCGCGATGCGCATTGCCGGTGGCCTGCTGGGCCGGTGGCACGACACCCCCTTGCGTCCCGGGGTCCTGCTGCACGACACCTCGGATCTGATCCGGGTCCTGAGCGGATTGCCCGATCCCACCGCGTGCGAGGCGTTCCTGCGCACGCTGCGGGCCGTCGTGGACTGGCGTGGTCAGGTGGTGACGATGCTCGACCGCTGTTACCTGACCGAGGACCTGCCCGTGCAGCTGATCTGGGGTGAGCACGACAGCGTGATCCCGGTGGATCACGCGCACCTGGCGCATTCGGCGATGCCCCATTCCCGGCTCGACGTCTTCCGCGGCGCCGGCCATTTCCCGTTCCGGGACGATCCCATCCGGTTCGTGCGGGTGGTCGAGGAGTTCCTCGACTCGACCGCGCCCGCCGAGTTCGACGAGCAGCGCTGGGGCCGGCTGCTGATCAACGGCGTGAGCGAGAGCCGGATCACCGGCGGTCCGGCCACCCGCCGGGCCGTGCTCGGCGCGATGGGCGCCGACGAGCGCAGCGCCACCTGAGCGATCCCGGCGCCCGCCGCCGCTAGACGGGGGCCGCGCTCCACAGTGCCCGGAGTTTCTCGGCGGTCACCACGGTGCCGAAGTTCTGGGCCACTACGGCCACCGACGCATCGTGAGCGGCCGGGCTGTAGGTCGCGGCGCAGTCCTCCACCAGGGACACCCAGTACTCGTGGAACAGGGCGCTGCGCAGGCTCGACTCGACGCACACCTCGGTGGCCACCCCGGTGAACAGCAGCGATTCGATGTTCCGTGAGCGCAGGACGTCGTCGAGGTCGGTGCCGACGAACGCGCTGAACCGGTGCTTGACGACCACCGCATCCGCGTCTTGCGGTGCGACGCCGTAGAATTCGGCGCCCGCGGTGTCCGGCCGGCAGGTGAGCCCGGTGCGGGCCGCGTCGGGTCCGTCGCCGACCCGTCCGAGCCACTGTGGCGTGTCCGTGGTCTCGTCGTGAAGGGTGCGGACGAACACGATCTGCACGCCGGCGGCCCGCGCCGATGCGATGAGGCCGGCGAGGCGCGGTGCCATGGCGACCGCGGCCGTCACGTCGAAACCGCAGCGCGCCAAGGCGCCGTCCGGGGAGCAGAAGTCGTTCTGCATGTCGATCACGACAAGCGCGCAGCGCTGTGGGTCGTAACGGAAGGGAATCGAATCCATCGTCGGGTCCTCGGGGTAGGGGATAGAAGGAAAGTCGGGGACGGGTGTGCTCACGTCGGCCGAGGTCACCAGATGACCACGGCGGCCAGGGTCGCGACGACGAGGCCGGTCACGACGGGAACGGCGAGGTGGCGGACCATGTCGGTGACGGAGACCTTGCAGAAGCCGGCCACCACGACGAGGGACGACCAGATGACCAGGGTGCCCCCGCCGGTCCAGGTGGCGCCGTTCTGGGCGATGGCGGCGAGCGTCGCGGTGTCGATGCCCGACTGCGGGGCGAGGGCGGCGGCCAGGCCGCCGGTGAGCGGCAGGCCCGCCCAGCCGGACCCGTCCAGGCCCATCGCCATTCCGATCACGAGCATGCTCAGGGCGACGAAGAGTCCGTTGTCCGGGATGAAGCCCTGCACGCCCTCGACGGCGTCGAACAGGAAGGCCGGGCCGGTACCGTCCTCGAGACCCAGGATCGCACCGGAGTAGTCGGGGATGCCCATGTACACGAATCCCGCGACGGGAAGGATGATGCCCATCGCCTTGAAGGCGTAGGACAGGCCGTCGACGAAGTGCGTCGCGCAGAACTCGAGCGCCTCCTGCCTGCGGGCGGTGACCGTCACCAGTGCCATCAGGATCATCGCCGTCCCGCCCACCAGGGACGCGCCGGCGCCGTCCGACCACGGCACGAGGTCGGTGAACCGGCCGAGCAGCATGTAGACGAGCACCGCGGCGAACGCGGCCGGCACACCGACTGCCCACCGGCGGGCCAGGCGCGGGCGGCCGGTGATGCGGGTGCCCTCGTCGTATCCGGGACGTTCGTCCTCGAGAACGTCGACCGCACGCTCGGGCGTGGGCTCCGCCGGCGCGGCGCTCGCCGGCACGGGGTTGCGTGCGCCGCCGCCGGCCGCGGATCCGGGGTGCCCGCCCCCGCCGCCCGTCCCCGGCGTGCCGGCGCCGCCCGTCATCCGGCGGCGCACGGTGAGGAACCAGGCCAGCACCGCGGCGACGACGCCGACGATCAGCGAGATCACCAGCGCGCGACCGGCGATGTCGTCGGCGGGCACCCCGGCGCCGCTCGCGGAGATCGACGGGGCCAGCCCGATCACGTAGTCCGAGGCAATGGACATCCCCTGACCCGAGATCGCCAGGGCGAGCGCCGCACCCAGGGGTGGCAGCCCGGCCTTGATCGCGGCGGGCAGCAGCACGGCCCCGATCAACGCGAGGGCGGGCGTCGGCCAGAAGAACAGCGACAGGAGATAGGTGAACACGAACAGCACCACGTAGGCGACGCGGCCGTTGATCATCCACCGGCTCATCGGCCGCACCATCATCTCGTCGGCGCCGATGCTCCGCATCGCGGCCAGCATCGAGGTGACCGCCGCGATGACGACGAAGATCTCGAACAGCGCCGAGCCCGAGGTGAGCGTCGCCCGGAACACCGCCATCACGGCGTTCGCGACGTTGCCGTCGTAGGCGAGGGCGGTGGCGAACGTCGCCACCACTGCCGGGATCATCACGTTCTTGCGCAGGGCCATGGCCACGAGGAGGGACACGAGGCCGAGCAGGAAGACGATATGGGCGGTGGTCACGGGTGGCTCCTCCAGCGGGCTGAGGCATCGGGCCGGGGGATCGGCGCCGCCGCGGGGCGCAGGCCCGCCTGGGCCCCGCGCTACGGGCGTCGCCGCACCGGATGTCGTCCGATGGTGCTGGGTCCGGCCCGGTTCGGCAAGGGCGAAAATGACCGAACCGCAGGGGGTTCTGCTGTGCAGGTTGCAGGGAGGGTGACGACCGCGTTTCGGGTCGGCCGGGTCTGTGAACAACGCGAAAAATCCGCGCCGCCGCCTCGGTGTCGGCCCGGCGTGACAGACTCGCAGGGTGAGGTTGTACCGGGATCACGCGGTGGTGCTGCGCCAGCACAAGCTGGGCGAGGCCGACCGCATCGTCACGCTGCTCACCCGTCGCCACGGCCTCGTGCGGGCCGTCGCGAAAGGGGTGCGGCGCACCCGCTCGAAGTTCGGGGCGCGGCTCGAGCCGTTCGCGCACATCGACGTGCAGTTGCATCCGGGCCGCAGCCTCGACATCATCACCCAGGTCCAGACCGTCGATGCGTTCGGCGCCGACCTCGTCGACGACTACGGCCGCTACACCACCGCGTGCGCCGTGCTCGAGACCGCCGAACGGCTCGCCGGTGAGGAGCGCGCCCCCGCCCCGCAGCTGCACCGCCTCACCGTCGGTGCGCTCCGTGCCCTGTCCGACCAGGTCCGGCCGCCGGAACTGATCCTCGACGCCTACCTGCTGCGGGCCATGGCCTACGCCGGCTGGGCGCCGGCGATCAGCCGCTGCGCTCGCTGCGACGAGCCCGGCCCGCATCGCGCGTTCCACGTCGCGGCCGGGGGAGCGGTATGCGTGCGGTGCCGGCCGCCGGGCGCCGCGACCCCCGGCGCGGGTGTGCTGGATCTGATGGACGCGCTCTTCCACGGTCGCTGGCAGGGCACCGACACGGTGTCCGAGGCGACCCGCGGGCAGGCCAGCGGCCTGATCGCCGCCCACCTGCAGTGGCATCTGGAGCGGCAGTTGCGGACCCTGCCGCTGATCGAACGCGGCCGTCCCCATGCGGTGGCTGTGGGCGGGGAGACGGTCGGGCAGGATGGGGAGCGTGATTCGACGCCGCACCCCGCAAGCATCGCGTGACCGCGAGATCCGGCCACCCGACCCGCACCCGTCCGGCGCCCGCCCGCCCGGTCTGCAGCCCGAACTGATCCCGCGGCACGTCGCCCTGGTCATGGACGGCAACGGCCGCTGGGCCCAGGAACGCGGTCTGCCTCGCACCGCCGGCCACGAACGCGGCGAGGCGGTGCTGATGGACACCGTGTGCGGGTGCATCGAGATGGGCGTCAAGTGGCTCTCGGCGTACGCGTTCTCCACCGAGAACTGGAAGCGCAGCCCGGACGAGGTGCGCTTTCTCATGGGCTTCAACCGGGACGTGATCCGCCGCCGCCGCGACGAGATGCACGAGATGGGGGTACGCGTGCGCTGGGCCGGACGCCGGCCGAAGCTGTGGCGCAGCGTCATCAAGGAACTCGAGATCGCCGAGGAACTGACCCGCGACAACGACGTGATGACCCTCACCATGTGCGTGAACTACGGAGGTCGCGCCGAGATCGCCGATGCCGCAAGGGAGATCGCGCGTCGCGTGGCCACGGGTGAGCTCGACCCGGAACGCGTCACCGAGGCCACGGTTGCGCGGTACCTCGACGAGCCCGACATGCCGGACGTGGACCTGTTCCTGCGGCCGTCCGGGGAACAACGCACCTCGAACTTCCTGCTCTGGCAGTCGGCCTACGCCGAGATGGTGTTCCAGGACAAGATGTTTCCCGACTTCGACCGTCGGGACCTGTGGGCCGCCTGCGTGGAGTACGCCTCGCGCGACCGCCGCTTCGGGGGCGTGAAGTGACGGGCCCCGGAACGGGACCGGAGGAGCGGAGGCCGGCCCCCGGCGGGGTGGACCCGAGCGGCCTCGGCCTGCGCGACCGGGTCGCGGCCGCGCTGGCGGAGTTCGTCGCCATGCACGAGCCCAGGACGAACGGCGACGATGCGCTGGGATTCGACTATGCGGGCGTGCCGTGCGCCGTGCGGGTGGTGACCCTCACCGAGGGTCTCGACGTGGTGTCGCTGACCGGCGTCCTCGCGTGGGACCTGCCGCTCGACGACGCGTTGCGCACGCGGGTCGCCGGGGCGGCCGACGCGCTGCAGTTCGGGTCGATACACCTCGTCGAGCGGGACGCCGAGGCGGACGTGGTGCTGCGGTACTCCTTCCCCGCCACCGGCCTTCGGGACTCGCCCCTGACCACGATGCTGCTGCTCGTGCTCGGCGGCGCCGGCGACGCGCGCTCGGCCGTCACGGGCACGGGCGGATCCGAGTGAGCGAACTCGACTGGGACTCCCCGATCGCCACCGGGAACGACGACGCGCTGCGTGCCGCCGTGCTGCGTGTCTTCTCGGCGGTCCTCGCCGAGGAGATCGAACCCGACACGGACGGCGACGTGCCGATCTGGGTCGACGATGTGCTCACCTACGCCGTCGTCGATTCGCGGGCCGGGGTGGTGGAGCTGACGACGTACCTGGTGGAGCGGATCGCCGGTCGTACCCGCGCGGCCGAGGTCCTCGTCGACCTGCAGGCGCAATGGCCGGACGCGCGGCTCGAGTTGCACCAGGACCGGGTGACGGCGGTGCAGCGCGTCCCGGCGCGCCCGCTGGTGCCGGTGCACCTGGCGCGCGCGGTCGCGGTGGTCGCGGCGCTGGTGCCGCATGTGCCCGAACTGGCGGCGCGGCTCGGCGGCCGGGCGTGCGTGTTCGACGAGCCGGGCGACGAGACTGCCGGCGAGGTGGTCGACCTGCTGGGCGGGTGCGGCTGCGACGGCTGCGGGTGCCGCTGACCGTCGTCGGTCAGCGCGACGTCGCCGGCGCGGCGTCCGCGCAGTCGCGGCAGGTGCCGAAGATCTCGACGGTGTGGCTCACGTCGACGAAACCGTTGTCCTCGGCCACCTCGTGCGACCAGCGCTCGACCGCCGGCCCGTCCACCTCCACCGTGTAACCGCACGCCCGGCACACGAGGTGGTGATGGTGACCGGACGAGCAGCGCCGGTAGACGGACTCGCCGCTGTCGGTGCGCAGCACGTCGACGGTGCCGGCTTCGGCGAGGGACTGCAGCGTGCGGTAGACGGTGGTCAGGCCGATGCCCTCGCCGCGCTTGCGCAGTTCGTCGTGCAGGTCCTGGGCGGAGCGGAACTCCTCGATCTCGTCGAGCAGCGCGGAGATGGCGCTGCGCTGCTTGGTGGAGCGGACTCCGACTACGGGTTTGTGGGCGGGCGACACGACTACGGTCAACCTTCCTCGACGTGGGCGACGGCGTCGACGACGATGTGGGCGAGATGGTCGTCGACCAGACGGTAGAGCACCTCGCGGCCGGCGCGTTCGCCGCGGACCACGCCCGCGGCCTTGAGGATGCGCAGGTGCTGGCTGATCAGCGGCTGGGTGACGCCGAGCGCGCCGACCAGTTCGTGTACACAGCGTTCGGATTCGCGCAGTTGCAGCACGATGGCGATGCGCACCGGTGCGGCCAGCGCGCGCAGGAGCTCGCCGGCGGCGGCGAGGGTTTCCCGCGACGGGGCGGGTGCGGGGGACGGCGTCGCCGATCCCGGGCGGCAGTCGTCGTACGGACGGTCCGGGGCCGCGGCGTCGCCGCCGTGGCCGGTGTCGGCAACGCTCAACGGATCTCCTTCGTGGACTGGCGGCCGCGTTATTGCAAACCGATTCCATTTTGATATGCATGAATGTGCATGTCAACCGGCGTGCAGTTCGACCGCCCCGCGCGGAGCGATAGGCTTACGGGTCGACGCACGCTGCGAAACCCCGCATCGAAGATGGAGTGAATCCGAGTGGCACCGAAATCCAAGATCGATACCGTCGCCAACCTGGCCAAGCGCCGGGGCCTGGTCTACCCCTGCGGTGAGATCTACGGCGGTACGAGGTCGGCCTGGGACTACGGGCCGCTCGGCGTGGAGCTCAAGGAGAACATCAAGAAGCAGTGGTGGCGCAACATGGTCACCAGCCGCGAGGACGTCGTCGGTCTGGACTCGTCGGTCATCCTGCCGCGTCAGGTGTGGGTGGCGTCGGGCCACGTCGGGGTGTTCAACGATCCGCTCGTCGAGTGCCTGAGCTGTCACAAGCGCCACCGCCAGGATCACCTGCAGGAGGCGTACGCCGAGAAGAACAAGCTCGACGATCCCGACTCGGTTCCCATGTCGGAGATCTCCTGCCCGGACTGCGGCACCAAGGGCCAGTGGACCGAGCCCCGTGACTTCAACATGATGCTCAAGACCTACCTCGGCCCGATCGAGAGCGAGGAGGGGCTGCACTACCTGCGCCCCGAGACCGCACAGGGCATCTTCGTGAACTTCGCGAACGTGCTCACCACGTCGCGCAAGAAGCCGCCGTTCGGAATCGGCCAGATCGGCAAGAGCTTCCGCAACGAGATCACCCCGGGCAACTTCATCTTCCGGACCCGCGAGTTCGAGCAGATGGAGATGGAGTTCTTCGTCAAGCCGGGCGAGGACGAGCAGTGGCACCAGTACTGGATCGACTACCGGATGGACTGGTACACCGGGCTCGGCATCAACAAGGACAACCTGCGCCTGTACGAGCACCCGCAGGACAAGCTGTCGCACTACTCGAAGCGCACCGTCGACATCGAGTACCGCTTCCACTTCCAGGGCAGCGAGTGGGGTGAGCTCGAGGGTGTCGCCAACCGCACCGACTTCGACCTGTCGACGCACGCGCAGCACTCGGGCGCCGACCTGAGCTTCTTCGACCAGACCACCAACGAGCGGTACACCCCGTACGTCATCGAGCCGGCAGCGGGCCTGACGCGGTCGCTCATGGCGTTCCTCGTCGACGCCTACAGCGAGGACGAGGCGCCCAACGCCAAGGGTGGTGTCGACAAGCGCACCGTGCTGCGCCTCGACCGCCGGCTCGCCCCGGTCAAGGCGGCGGTGCTGCCGCTCTCGCGCAACGCGGACCTGAGCCCCAAGGCGAAGGACCTCGCCGCGCAGCTGCGCCAGCACTGGAACATCGAGTTCGACGACGCCGGCGCCATCGGCCGCCGCTACCGTCGCCAGGACGAGATCGGCACCCCGTTCTGCATCACGGTCGACTTCGACACCCTCGAGGACCAGGCCGTCACCGTCCGCGAGCGCGACACCATGGCGCAGGAGCGCGTCGGCCTCGACCAGGTCGAGGGCTACCTCGCCCAGCGGCTGATCGGCGCCTGACCACAGAGCCTCCGTGAGAGGGTCGGCCGCCTCGCGCGACCGGCCCTCTCACGCTGCGCGGCCGGGACTAGAACCGGCCCCCGCTCGACCCCCCGAAGCCCCCGCCTCCGCCGAAGCCCCCGCCCCCGAAGCCGCCGCCCCCGAAGCCGCCCCCACGGCCACCGGTCAGGATGCTGTTGATGAGGATTCCGCCGAGCACCGCACCCGCGATATTGCCGCCGGAGGCGCCGCCGCGGGGCGGACGCTGCTGACGCTCCCAGCGCTGCACGTCGTTCTGCGCTGCGCGCAGCGCGTTCGCCGCGAGGGTCGCGGCCGCCTGAGCGTGCTGCAGCGCCTGCCCCGGTTCCTGCGCGGCGAGCCGCTGCGCGGCGTCCAGGTGGCGCTGCGCCTCGGACAGCCGGGTGCGGGCCTCGGCGCCGATCACACCGCGCCGCGTCCCGATGAAGTCCGCCGCGGCGGTGACCTGCGATCGAGCCGCCCCCAGATCCTGTTCGAGGCGCCGGCGGGTGCGCTGCGCCTCCTCCTGCGCCTGACGGGTCCGATCGCGCAGCGCGTCGAGTCGTGCGTCCGCTTCCACGACCCGGGTGAAACTGCCCAGCGGGTCGGTGTTCATGTCCGCCCGGGCGTGGTCGAGGGCCGCCTGCGCGGCCTTGCGGGCCTCGGCGAGTTCCGCACCACCCGCGGCGGCGAGCTGTTCGGCGTCGGCGATGCCCTGTGCGGCGTCGGCCATCGCGGCCGGCAACGTCGCGATCGCCCGCCGGATGTCGTCGGCGGCGTGGTCGACTGCGTCGAGCATCGTGGCAGCGTGCCCGAGAGCACCCTCCGCTTCGCGGATGGCTCGCACGGCGTCGCCCTGCTCGCCGACGGGACGTGCCACCGCGGTGCGGCCCTGATCGACGGACTTCTCGGCGAACTCGATCTCGTCCTGCGCCAGCGTCACGTTGTCCGTGATCGGGGCGAGCGCGCCGGCCGGGAACTCCGTTCGCAGCTCGGTCAGCGTCGCCTCGGCCTGGGGCAACCGCGCGCGCAACGCGATCGCGCGCTGTGTGAGCGCGTCGAGGCGGGCGGGTGCGTCGAGCAGGAGGTCGCGCATCCGGTCGAACGCCTCGACCTGCGCGTCGAGTTCCCGGTCGGCCTGGCCGCACGACGAGATCAACTGCACGAGCATGTCGCGCTGCTGCTGGGGCGTCTCGGGGATGGCGTCGTCGAGCCGCTGCCGGATCTCGAACGCGGACGCCAGAGCCGACTGCGCCTGTCGATAGGCGCGGTCGAACGGCTGGACCGCGGCATCGCCGAACTCTCCGCGCGCCAGCTCGAGCGCCTCGGCGCTCGAGCGAACGGCGTTATCCGTCTCGACCAGGATCTTCTGGGCGTACAGCTCGAGGCCCTCGAGCGGCAGCTCGCGCAGCGCGTCGGTGTCGGTCGGGTCGGTGGCCGCCGCCGCCTGGGCGCCTGCCTCGGCCCGCTTGCGCTTCGCGCGCCGGGAGTACAGGTACACCCCCCCGGCCCCGGCCGCGATCACTCCGCCGCCGACGAGCAGCGTGGTGCCGGAGCCGGAACCCGCCGCCGACAACGCCGCGTCGAGACCCTCGGCCGCCGCCACCGCGGCCCCGGCCCAGTCCTGGCTGCGCAACTGCGGCACGATCCGGTCCGCGCTGATGGCGTCCCGTTCGGACGCGGTGACCCCGGACAGGGCGTTCGGCGTCCACAGCGCGTACTCGCGGTCCTGCGTGGCCACGGCGAGCAGGGCCGTGTCCGTCCCGAAGTTGCTGGCCTGCGCAGTCCGCTCGGTCCAGTCGTCGGACGACAGTCCGGAGAACGTCGGCACGTACGCCACCCACAACTGCACCCCGTGCTCGGCGTAGAGCGCGTCTGCTGCCTGCTGGATCTGCGCCGTCGCCGCCGGATCCAGTACTCCGGCGGTGTCGGTGATCGGCTGGGGAAGCCGGAAGGGCGGCTCGGCCGTCGCCGAACCGGGCAGCACCAGCCAGGCCAGGGCCGCGAGCAGGATCGGCACCGACATCGACAGCGAGCGGCGGAGCGGGCGGGCCGGAAGCGGCCGGACGGCGACCGAATACGGTGACATGCGTCGAATCTATCGGCTCGCATGCGCTGTCGCCCGTGGCGCGTCGCCGGGTGGGCGCGCTCGGAACACTGGCAGAATCGGGGAGTGAGTACCGCAGCCCGCCCACGCCCGGCCCCGTCCCTGCCCGAACCCCCGCGCGGGTTCGGTGCGGGCGTCGCGCGCTGGACGCGCCGGCTGGTGCTCGGGGTGCTGCTCGCGGCGATCGCCGTCCTCGCCGGAACCGCGGTCCGCGTGTGGCAGGTGGCGCGCATCGACGACTGGAGCCGGGCCGACGCCATCGTGGTCCTCGGCGCCGCCCAGTACTCCGGCACCCCGTCGTCGGTGTTCCAGGCCCGGCTCGACCAGGCCCTCACCCTGTACGAGAACGGGGTGGCCGAGCGGATCGTCACCGTCGGCGGCAAGCAGGAGGGCGACCTGTTCACCGAGGCGGCGTCCGGCAAGAACTACCTGATCGCGCAGGGAGTGCCGGAGTCGGCGATCACCGCCGTCGAAGAGGGGTCGGACACGTTGCTCAGCGTCGAGGCGGTCAGCCGGGAGATGGCCGGGCAGGGACTGCACTCCGCGGTGCTGGTGAGCGATCCGTGGCATTCGCTGCGCACTCGCACCATGGCCCGCGACGCCGGTCTCGACGCGTGGACCGCGCCGACCCGCACCGGCCCCGCCGTGTACACCCGGGAGTCGCAGCTGCACGGGATCGCCCGCGAGACGGGCGCGCTGATCTGGTACCAGCTCACCCACGACTCGGCGGACTTCCCCTACACGGCCGCGCAGTGAAGGAGGACGTGATGCCGGGCTACAGCGAACACGAACTCGAGCGGCGCGTCGCCGAGGTCCCGAAGGTGTCGGCGCTCGCCGGTGCCGAGCCGGCGACCGCGAGCCGTACGCCGTTCGCGCGGGACCGTGCCCGCGTCCAGCACAGCGCCGCGCTGCGACGGCTCGCCGACAAGACCCAGGTGGTCGGCCCCCGCGACGGTGACACTCCGCGCACCCGGCTCACCCATTCGATCGAGGTCGCCCAGATCGGCCGCAGCATCGCCGAGGGCCTCGGCTGCGACCCCGACCTGGTGGACCTCGCCGGCCTCGCGCACGACATCGGACACCCGCCGTACGGCCACAACGGGGAACGCGCCCTCGACGAGGTGGCCGCGAGCTGCGGCGGGTTCGAGGGCAACGCGCAGAATCTGCGGATCCTCACGTGCCTCGAGCCGAAGATCCTCCACCCCGACGGCACGAGCGCCGGTCTGAACCTCACGCGCGCGACACTCGACGCGACGCTGAAGTACCCGTGGACCCGCCCGGCGGCGGGCGCGAAGTTCGGTGCCTACGACGACGACGCCGAGGTCCTCGCCTGGGTGCGCGACGGCGCGCCCGACCGGCGCAAGTGCCTCGAGGCCCAGATCATGGACTGGTCCGACGACGTCGCCTACTCCGTCCACGACGTCGAGGACGGCGTCATCGACGGACGGATCGACCTGCGTGTGCTCACCGACCCGGCGTCGGTGAACACGCTCGTCGATCTCGGCATGCGCGAGTTCTCCGGCCTGGACCCGAACGAGCTGGTGGAGGCGGCGAAGCGACTGTCGCAGATGCCGGTGGTCCAGGCCGTGGACACCTACGACGGCAGCCTCGCGTGCTCGGTGGCACTCAAGCGCCTCACGAGCGAGCTCGTCGGCCGATTCGCGACGGCAGCGATCATCGGCACCCGTGCCGTCACCGGCGACCGGCCCGTCACCCGCTACGACGCCGACCTCGTCGTTCCGCCCGTCGTCGCGTCCGAGGTGGCGCTGCTCAAGACCATGGCCCTGCAGTTCGTGATGTCCGACGCCGCCCACCGGCAGCGTCAGGAACGGCAACGTGAACGGATCCACCGCGTCGCCGAATGGCTGATGCGCACGGCGCCGGTCGGCCTCGACCCGTTCTTCGTGCCGCTGTGGGACGCCGCCGTCGACGACGCCGCCCGCATGCGGGTGATCGTCGACCAGATCGCCTCGTGCACCGAGGCCCGGCTCGAACGGATCGACCGCGACAGCCTCGCCGCTCAGGCGAGTTGGGGGTAGCGCCTAGACTCGTCGTCGTGGCCGGGCGTATTTCAGACAGAGACATCGCGGCCGTCCGCGACCGCGTCCGGATCGAGGACATCGTCGGCGAGTACGTCGCCCTCAGGCGCGGCGGCGCCGACTCGATGAAGGGGCTGTGTCCCTTCCACGACGAGAAGTCCCCGTCCTTCCACGTCCGCCCCAACCACGGTCACTTCCACTGCTTCGGCTGCGGCGAGGGCGGCGACGTGTACTCGTTCCTGCAGAAGATCGAGCACATCAGCTTCGTCGAGGCCGTCGAGCAGCTCGCCGACCGGGTCGGCTACACCCTCAACTACGAGGGCGGCGGTCCGTCGGTGCAGCGCGACCGGGGCACCCGCGCCCGGCTCGTCGCCGCCAACGCGGCCGCGCAGGAGTTCTACGCCGAGCAGCTGCGTACGCCCGGCGCGCAGGCGGCGCGGGACTACCTGACCGAGCGCAGCTTCGACGAGTCCGCGGCCGAGGTGTTCGGGTGCGGTTACGCCCCCGACGGCTGGGATGCCCTCACCAAGCACCTGCTCACCCGTGGCTTCGAGTTCGCCGAGCTCGAGGCCGCCGGGCTGTCCAAACAGGGGCGCCGCGGACCCATCGACCGGTTCCACCGGCGGCTGCTGTGGCCGATCCGCAATCTCGCCGGCGACGTCATCGGTTTCGGTGCCCGTCGGCTGTTCGACGACGACACGCTCACGGCGAAGTACGTCAACACCCCGGAAACGTTGCTCTACAAGAAGTCTCAGGTGCTGTTCGGCCTGGACCTGGCCAAGCGGGAGATCGCCAAGGCGCACCAGGCCGTGATCGTCGAGGGCTACACCGACGTCATGGCGATGCACCTGTCGGGCGTGAAAACCGCTGTGGCCGCGTGCGG
>NZ_WVTE01000042.1:0-14972 GCF_009939605.1 Rhodococcus sp. YH1
TGATCATCGCCGAGGGCACCTATGTGAACCACGAATCGCAGGCCTTCGTCGGCCAGCCGGGGATCGTCACCGGCGAGCAGGTGGCCGGCTGGCGGCGGGTGGCCGAGGCGGTGCACGACCGCGGCGGTCGCATCGTGCTGCAGGTGATGCACGGCGGCCGGGTCACGCACCCCGACGTGAACGGCGGCCGGCGGGTCGTCGCCCCGAGCGCGATCGCGATCGACGGTGTGGGGCACACGGAGAAGGGCAAGCAGCCGTACCCGGTGCCGCACGCGCTGACCACGGAGGAGGCGCGGGCGATCATCGGGGACTTCGTCGCCGCGGCCCGCCGGGCGATCGAGGCCGGGCTGGACGGCGTGGAGATCCACAGCGCCAACGGCTACCTGCTGCACGAATTCCTCTCCCCGGCCGCCAATCAGCGCGCCGACGAGTACGGCGGTTCGCCGCAGAACCGGGCCCGTTTCGTCGTGGAGGTGGTCACGGCGGTGGCATCGGCCATCGGCGCCGGCCGAGTCGGGCTGCGGATCTCGCCGGAGCACAACATCCAGGACGCCTACGAAACCGACCGGGACGACGTCCTGGCCACCTACGGCGCCCTGCTCGAGCAGGTGCGCCCGCTGAATCTGGCCTACCTGTCCGTGCTGCACGCGGACCCGGCCGGTGAGTTGGTGCAGGAGCTGCGCCGGCGTTTCGGCGGCAGGCTGATCGCCAACAGCGGCTTCGCGTCGCCGACCACCCGTGCGGAGGCGGTGCAGCTGATCGAGGCCGCCCATGCCGACGCCGTGGCGGTGGGCCGGGCGCTCATCGCCAATCCCGATCTGGTCGAGCGCTGGCACGGCGAGCACCCGGAGAACGAGCTGCGGCCGGCGTTGTTCTACTCGCCGGGCGCCGAGGGCTACACCGACTACCCGTTCCTGCAGGCGGGCTGAGCCTCAGGGCTGCGCCGGCCCCGCTCGGCAGCGGAGAGAACAACTCTCGCCGTCTTCATGGTGCGGTGACGGGCGCGACCAATCATACCGATAGATGCAGACTATCAATCGAATCAGACCGGTCGATTGGCAATATCTATCGAAAGTCGTTAGTGTTGACAACGTCAGAAACCCATATCGACCGAACAGAGGTTCAACGTGGCCCTGATCAACAAGCAGATCAAGCCCTTCTCCGCGACCGCCTACCAGGAGGGCGGCTTCGTCTCCGTGTCCGACGAGGACATCAAGGGCAAGTGGGCGATCTTCTTCTTCTACCCGGCCGACTTCACCTTCGTCTGCCCGACGGAGCTCGGCGACCTGGCCGACCACTACGAGGAGCTGCAGAAGCTCGGCGTCGAGGTCTTCTCGGTCTCCACCGACACCCACTTCACGCACAAGGCGTGGCACGACTCGTCCGAGACCATCGGCAAGATCAAGTACGCCATGATCGGCGACCCGACCCTGCAGATCAGCACCAACTTCGAGGTGCTGCGTGAGAACGAGGGCCTGGCCGACCGCGGCACCTTCCTCGTCGACCCGGACGGCATCATCCAGTTCACCGAGGTCACCGCGGAGGGCATCGGCCGCAACGCCGCCGAACTCGTCCGCAAGGTCAAGGCCGCCCAGTACGTCCGGTCGCACCCGGGCGAGGTCTGCCCGGCCAAGTGGGAAGAGGGCGACGACACCCTCGCCCCGTCGCTGGACCTCGTGGGCAAGATCTGACGCACCCGGATTCGACACCCCGGTAGTGCGGCGCGGGGTCCGGTCCGCCGGACCCCGCGCCACCCCCGGAGCGCCGAACCACCCGGCGCAGTTCCCTTCGCCCCGATCACCGTTCCGCCCCGTCGATGGAGTAGATCCCTATGCTCGAAGCCTCGCTTGCCGGCCAACTGAAGTCCCTCCTCGAGCGGCTGACGCTGCCGATCGAGCTCGTGTCCTCCCTCGACGACGGACCCAAGTCCGCCGAACTCGCCGAACTGCTCACCGAGATCGCGGCGATGTCGGACAAGGTCACCTACGAGCGTCGCGACGACGACGCGCGTCGCCCGTCCTTCGCGGTGCGCCGCGTCGGCACCGACATCGAGGTCCGCTTCGCCGGCATCCCGCTGGGCCACGAGTTCACCTCGCTCGCGCTTGCTCTGCTCCAGGTCGGCGGTTACCCGTCGAAGGAGCCCGAGGAGCTGCAGCAGCAGGTGCGAGACCTGGACGGCGAGCTGCACTTCGAGACCTACTTCTCGTTGTCCTGCCAGAACTGCCCCGACGTCGTGCAGGCCCTGAACCTGATGTGCGTGCTCAACCCGCGCATCAAGCACGTCGCGATCGACGGCGCCCTGTTCCAGGACGAGGTCGACGGACGTCAGGTGATGGCCGTGCCGACGGTGTACCTCAACGGCGAGCTGTTCGACTCGGGCCGCATGAGCCTCGAGCAGATCATCGGCAAGCTCGACACCGGCGCCGCGGACCGGGCGGCGGCCGCGATCGACGGGAAGGACCCGTTCGACGTGCTCGTCGTCGGCGGCGGCCCGGCCGGTGCCGCGGCCGCGATCTACGCCGCCCGCAAGGGTATTCGCACCGGTGTCGTCGCCGAGCGCTTCGGCGGCCAGGTGCTCGACACGATGGCGATCGAGAATTTCGTCTCCGTGCCCTACACCGAAGGCCCCAAGCTCGGCGCCGCACTCGACAACCACGTCCGCCAGTACGACGTCGACATCATGAACGTGCAGCGCGCGGCGAAGCTCGTGCCTGCGACCGAGGGCGGCCTCGTCGAGGTTGAGCTCGAGAGCGGCGCCTCCCTGCTCGCCCGCAGCGTGATCCTGTCCACGGGTGCACGGTGGCGTTCGATGAACGTGCCCGGCGAGACCGAGTACCGGAACAAGGGCGTGACCTACTGCCCGCACTGCGACGGACCGCTGTTCAAGGGCAAGCGCGTCGCCGTGATCGGCGGCGGCAACTCCGGCGTCGAGGCCGCGATCGATCTCGCCGGCGTCGTCGCGCACGTCACGCTCCTCGAGTTCGACTCGGCGCTGCGCGCCGACGAGGTGCTGCAGCGCAAGCTGCGCAGCCTGCCGAACGTCGACATCGTCGTCAGCGCGCTGACCACCGAGGTCCTCGGCGACGGCCACAAGGTCACCGGCCTGACCTACCAGGACCGCACCACCGAGACCGCGCACACGCTCGACCTGGAGGGCATCTTCGTCCAGATCGGCCTGCTGCCCAACACCGAGTGGCTCACCGGGACGATCGAGCTGTCGCCGCGCGGCGAGATCGTCGTCGACGACCGCGGCCAGACCTCGGTGCCCGGCGTGTTCGCCGCCGGCGACTGCACCACGGTGCCGTACAAGCAGATCATCATCGCCGCCGGCGCCGGAGCGACGGCAGCGCTCGGCGCGTTCGACCATCTCATCCGCACCAGCGCCCCGGCCGAGGACTCGGTCGCCGCGGTCGTCCGATAGTTCGTCCCTCGTGAACCTGCGTGATCTCGAGTACCTGGCCGCGGTGGCGCATCACCGCCACTTCGGCCGGGCGGCGGAGGCCTGTTACGTCAGTCAGCCGACGCTGTCGACCCAGATCCGCAAGCTCGAACAGGAACTCGGCGTCGAACTCGTCGAGCGGAGCCCGCGTCAGATCACCCTGACCGACGCGGGCCGGCAGATCGTGGAGCGGGCCCGGATCATTCTGAGCGAGACGGCGAACATTCGCGAGATCGCCCGGCAGTCCTCCGACCCGGAGTCGGGCACGCTCCGCATCGGCCTGTTCCCGACCCTCGCGCCGTACCTGCTCCCCCATGTCGTGCCGAAGGTGCGGGCGAGGTTCCCCGACCTCGAACTGCTGTTGATCGAGGAGAAGACCGAGGACCTCCTCGAGCGGCTCCGCGGCGGCGACCTCGACGTCGCCGTGCTGGCGCTCCCGGTCAACGACGAACACCTGCACCAGGAGTACCTGTTCTCCGAGGACTTCGTGCTCGCCGTCCCGGCCACGCATCCGCTGGCCGCCACGGCCGAACCTGCCCCTATGTCGGTGATCGCGGACGAGAGCCTTCTGTTGCTCGAGGACGGTCACTGCCTGCGGGACCAAGCCCTCGAGGTGTGCCGGTTGACCGGAGCCGCCGAACGCAACGGCTTCCGGGCGACGAGCCTGGAGACCCTGCGTCAGATGGTGATCGCCGGGGTCGGGGTGACACTGTTGCCCCGCCTGGCCGTCACCACCCCGGTCACCCAGCCGCCGGACATCCGGCTGCTGCGCTTCGAAGATCCCGTCCCGCATCGCCGCATCGGCATGTTCTGGCGCAAGAGCAGCGGCTTCCGCGACTTCCTGCCTCAGCTCGCCGAGATGTTCCGCCAGCTCCCCGCCGGCCTGGTCGACACGACACCGCCCTCCTGAGCCGGCAACCCGAGGCGACGGCCGGGTCGCCGCCCGCACGCCGGCATCGACGGAGGTGGTCATAATCGCAGGACACCGGCTGAGGAAGGACCGCATGAACGTCGACATCCCCCGCGATCTGCGGACCCGGCGCCGCCTGGACACCCACCAGGAGATCCACCGGGCTGCCCTCGAGTTGTTCGAGGAACAGGGCGTCCGCGAGACCACCGTCCAGCAGATCTCCGACCGGGTCGGCATCTCGGCCCGCACCTTCTTCCGGTACTTCACCTCCAAGGAGCAGGCCGCCCTGCCCGGACAGCGCCGCCTGCTCCTGGTGATCGACGCCCTGGAGGTCTCCGGCCCGGATCCCGCCGCCGTCCTGAGAAGCGTCGAGGCCGCCGCGGAGGCGGTGATGAGCCGGGAGACCGACCCCGACCTGGAGGAACACCGGCGCGTCGCGCGCCTGCTGGCGAAAGAGCCCGACCTGCAGGCGCTCGCCGCATCGCAGGAGCAGGTCCTCACGTCCCGCCTCCGGGCCCGCCTGACCGAACAGCTCCCGCACTACGACCCGGCGACGATCCTGCTGGTCGCCGAGACGGCCGTGGCCGTGTGGCGCACGAGCTGGGAGCGTTGGGGCGAACTCGCCCTCGCGGGCGAGGCCGCGGAACCGGTGGAGGTCTACCGCCGCTGCCGCGAGGAGTTGCGGCGCATCGTCGGCTGAGACCGCACTCGCACTGCCCGAGCCGCGATCGGCCGTCCGTCCGCGGTGTGGTCGGCATCCACACCCATCCGGCCCGCCCCGACCGTTCCGGGCCGCGGCCGCGTACTGCAGGATGGGCGGGTGCCCGAACCCACCCGCCTCGTCGCCGACGTCGACACCGGCATCGACGATGCACTCGCCCTGCTCTACCTGCTGGCGAGTCCGGACGCGGAGATCGTCGCGGTGCTCTCCACCGCGGGGAACGTGCCCGTGCAGCAGGTCACCACGAACAACCTGGCGTGGCTGCAGGTGTGCGGCCGGCCGGACATCGAGGTCGCCGTCGGCTCCGAGGCCCCGCTCGTCGCGCCGCTGATGACCACCGAGGACACGCACGGCCCGCGCGGCGTCGGTTACGCCGACCTGCCCGCCCCCGGACGCGGCCCGTCGGGCCGCAGCGCCGCCGAGGCATGGGTGGAGCTGACCCGCGCCCACCCCGGCGAACTCGTCGGGCTCGTCACCGGTCCGCTCACCAATCTCGCACTGGCGGTCCGGCTCGACCCGGAACTCCCCCACCGGTTGCGTCGTCTGGTCGTGATGGGCGGGGCGTTCAACTACCCGGGCAACACCACACCCACCTCCGAGTGGAACGTCGCGGTGGACCCCGAGGCCGCGAAGGCGGTGTTCGACGCGTTCTCCGCGGTCGAGCCCGGCCGTCGGCCGATCGTGTGCTCCCTCGACACCACCGAGTCCATCGCGATGCGACCGGAACACCTGCGACGGCTCGCCGAGACCGCGGGGAGCGTGCCGGCCGAAATCCTCTCGCCGGACGATCCGCGCGGACTGCGCTCGGAGGCGTCCCACCCGGTCGTGCGGTACCTGTCCGACGCCCTGCGCTTCTACATGGAATTCCACCGCGATCAGGATCAGGGTTTCCTGGCACACGTCCACGATCCGTTCGCGGCGGCGGTCGCCCTGGGAGCGGTGCCCGTCACCACCCGTCCGGCGACGGTCGACGTCGAACTCGACGGCCGGCTCACCCGCGGCACCACCGTCGCCGACTGGTCCGGCATGTGGGGCCGGCAACCGAACGCCGAGATCGTCGTCGCCACCGACCCGCCGCTGTTCTTCGACCACCTCGTCGAGCGGGTCGGGGCGCACCTCGCCGCGCTGTCCCGGACGCACGTCTGACCGAACGCCTATGGCCGAATGTCACACCGGCTCGATCTGATCGAACCGGTGTGACATTCGGCCACAAGGGGTTTCGCGGAGGTGGGTCAGGCGCGTGCCAGCACCTTCTCTTCCGGCTCGGCGGCGACGGCCGGCTTCGGCTCGGCGACCGGACCGTGGCCGTCGTCGACCATGGTCTCCTCGTCGAACGGGATGCGGCCGGCGAGGACGTCGCGGACGCGGCCGCGGTCGACGGTGCCGGTCCACGTTCCCACCAGCAGGGTGGCGACGGCGTTGCCGGAGAAGTTGGTGACCGCGCGCGCCTCGGACATGAACCGGTCGATGCCGACGATGAGGCCGACGCCGTCGAGCAGCTCCGGACGGTGGCTCTGCAGGCCGCCGGCGAGCGTGGCCAGGCCCGCGCCGCTCACTCCGGCCGCGCCCTTCGACGCGACGATCATGAACACCAGCAGGGAGAGCTGCTCGGCCAGGGACAGCGGCGAACCGAGCGCATCGGCGATGAAGAGCGAGGCCATCGTCAGGTAGATGGCGGTGCCGTCCAGGTTGAACGAGTAGCCGGTGGGGACCACGACGCCGACGGTGGTGCGCTCGACACCGACGTGCTCCATCTTCGCGATGAGCCGGGGCAGCGCGGACTCGGACGAGGACGTCGCGAAGATCAGCAGGTATTCGCGGGCCAGGTACTTGACCAGCTTGAAGATCGACACCCCGGACACCATGCGCAGCAGGGAGCCCAGCACACCGAACACGAACAGCACGCAGGTGAGGTAGAACCCGATCATGAGGGTGCCGAGCTGGACGACCGCGCCGAGACCGGTCTGCCCGACCACGTTGGCGATGGCGCCGAAGGCACCGATCGGAGCGAGCCACAGGATCATCGACAGGATCTTGAACACGAGCTTCTGCACGTAGCCGATGCCTCGCAGGACCGGCTCGCCGGTCTTCCCGAGGGCCTGCAGCGCGAAGCCGACCAGCAGTGCGACGAACAGGGTCTGCAGCACGCTGCCCTCGGTCAGCGCCGACAGCAGCGACGTGGGGATGATCGACGCGATGAAGTCCATGGTCCCGCCCGCGGCGTGGGCCTTGTCGGCCAGCGCGGCACCGGTGCCGGCGGTCTCCGGAGAGAGGTTCAGGCCGCTGCCCGGATCGAGCAGGTTACCCACCCCCAGGCCGATAGCGAGCGCGACGGTGGACATGCCGAGGAAGTACACCATCGCCAGGCCGCCGACCTTGCCGACGCTGGCGGCGGCCCGCACCGAGCCGATGCCGAGGACGATCGTGCAGAAGATGACCGGGCTGATCATCATCTTGATGAGATCGACGAACATCGTGCCGAGGACGCCGAACGACTTGGCGACGTCCGGGGCGAGCCAGCCGACGAGGACGCCGGCCACCACCGCCACGATGACACCGACGTAGAGCCAGTGCGTCCGGTCTTTGCGCTTGGCCGGCGACTTGGCACCGGGTGGCCGGGAGTCGGTGGACGTGCTCATGGCGGATCCTCTCGGATGGGACGTTTCGGGGGACTTCGTGATCGCGGTCACGTTCCTGATAGAAATGGTGGTAGCGCAGCCTCACCCGGTGAAGATTGCGTTCATTTCGTTCAGGTGATGTCGCGCTCACGAGGCGGACCCACCGGCATCCGGAAGGAGTACGTCCGTGCCGCCGACCGCGCACCGGCCGTCGATGAGCGTGGCACGTCAGCTGCTGGTGCTGCAGCTGGCTGTGCTCGCCCTGGTCATCGCCGCAGGTACCGTCCTCGTCGGGATCGACGAGCGCCGCGACAGCGACGACGCCACCCGCCGCACCGTCCTCGCCATCGCCGAATCCCTGGCCGGGTCCGACTCGACGGCCGCGGCGCTGCGCACGCCGGACCCGACCGCGGTGCTGCAACCGCGCACCGAACGGATCCGGGAGGCGACGGGCACCGACTTCATCGTGGTGATGGCGCCGGACCGGACCCGGTACACCCACACCGACCCCGCGATGATCGGTCTGCCGTTCAGCGGCAACATCGAACCGGCCCTCGCCGGCACCGCGTTCACCGAGACCTACGCCGGCTCGCTCGGCCCGTCCATCCGGGCGGTGGCGCCGATCCTCGACGACGAACGCGTCGTCGGCCTGGTCGCCGTCGGCGTCACCCGCGCGAAGGTCGCCGACCAGTTCGCCCGTGGGCTGCCCGCCCTCCTGGGCCTGTCGGCCGCGGCCCTGGCCGTCGCGGCCGCCGGCGCCGTGCTCGTCAGCCGGCGCCTGCGCCGCCAGACCCTCGGACTCGCACCGGACGAGCTGCGCCGGCTCTACGAGCACCACGACGCGGTCCTCCACGCGATCGGCGAGGGCCTGATCGTGCTCGGCACCGACGAGCCCGCACGTGTGGAGGTCGTCAACGACGAGGCGCGGCGCCTGCTCGGCCTCGGCGACGGCCCGGTCACGACGGAGGACCTGCCCGAGGCGCTGCGGGTGGCCGGCTCGGACCCGGACGCCCGCGGCGACGTACTTCTCACCGAGGACCGCGTCCTGGTCGTCGACCGCAGCCCGGTGCAGTGGGAGGGCCGACGGATCGCCACGGTGATGACGTTGCGGGATCGCACCGAATTGCGGAGGGTGCTGGGCGAACTGGACTCGGTGCGCGGATTCGCCGACGCGCTGCGCGCGCAGGCGCACGAGTCGGCGAACCGGCTGCACACCATCGTCACGATGGTCGAACTGGGACGCCCCGAGGAGGCGGTCGCGTTCGCGACGCAGGAGCTACGCCTGTCGCAGCAGCTCATCGACCGGCTCACCGCGTCGGTGCAGGAACCCGCGCTGGTCGCCCTGCTGCTGGGGAAGATCAACGACGCCGCCGAGCGCGGCGTGGAGCTGACCCTCACCGACGACACCGCACTGGGCGCGACGCCGCTCGGCACCCGGGACCTGGTGACGCTCGTCGGCAACCTGGTGGACAACGCCATCGACGCCGCGCGGGCCGTCGACGAGCCCTGGGTGGAAGTGACGATACGGCAGGATGATTCGAACATGATCGTCGAGGTGGCGGACAGCGGGCCGGGGATGTCGCCGGAAACCCTCGCCCGTGCCATGGCGCGGGGCTACTCCACGAAGGCGGACCACCACGGCCTGGGCCTGGCCCTCGTCGCGCAGGTGGTGGCGCGGCACCGCGGCACTCTGCGGACCGAACCGTCGCTGGGTTCGATGGTCGTCGCGGAGATCCCCCTGCAGGCCGAGCACGGAGGCGGCGCACGATGATTCGCGTCCTCGTCGTGGAGGACGAGCCCCGCATCGCCGATGCCCACCGCGCCTACGTCGATCGGCTGCCGCAGTTCAGGGTCGCCGCCGTCGCCAACACCGGGCAGGCCGCGCTGCGCGCCGTCGCCGACGCCGCGCGGACCGCCGAGCCGGTGGATCTGGTGTTGCTGGACATCGGCCTGCCCGACATGAGCGGCCTCGACGTGGCTGCAGCGATGAGCGGGATCCGCCCGAGCCCGGACATCATCGCCGTCACCTCCGCCCGCGACCTCGAGGTCGTCCGCACCGCCGTCGCCCGGGGCATCGTGCTGTATCTGCTCAAGCCGTTCACATTCGCGGCCCTGAGCGACAAGCTCGACCACTACCTGGCCTACCGCGACGCGCTCGGCGCGTCGGGCACGGCCACCGGCCAGCACGACATCGACCGGGCGATGGCTGCGCTGCGGACCTCCGATCCGCGCGCCTCGTCCCCGAAAGGCGTTGCGCCGCAAACCCTCGATGCGGTGGCCCGGTGCCTGCGGGACGCGTCGCGCCCGCTGACGGCCGCCGAGGTGGGCAGCGCGGTGGGCGTGTCCCGGGTGACGGCGTGGCGGTATCTGGAGCGCCTGGCCGACGACGGCGTCGCCTCCCGGCACACCGAGTACGGCCGTGCCGGCCGTCCGCAGATCCGCTACGCCCCGCGCTGAGCGGCGGCCGTTGTGGCCGAATGTCACACCGTGTCGTTTACATCGAACGCATGTGACATTCGGCCCCGGCGGTTCTCAGCCGCGGTATGCCCCGGAGGTCTCGAGCACCCACGCGAACTCGAAGGCCACCTCGCGCCACTTCTCGTACCGGCCGGACACGCCGCCGTGGCCGGCGCTCATCTCCGTCTTGAGCAGCAACGGGGCGTCACCGGTCTTGGTGGCACGCAGCTTGGCCACCCACTTGGCCGGCTCGACGTAGAGCACCCGGGTGTCGTTGAGGCTGGTGATCGCGAGGATCGCCGGGTAGTTCTTCGCCTCGACGTTCTCGTACGGGCTGTACGAGCGCATGTACTCGTACACCTCGGGGTTGTCGAGGGGGTTTCCCCACTCGTCCCATTCGATCACCGTCAGCGGCAGCGACGGATCGAGGATCGACGTGAGCGGGTCGACGAACGGCACGTTCGCAAGGATCCCGGCGAACAGCTCCGGCGCCAGGTTCGCCACCGCGCCCATCAACAGGCCACCCGCGCTGCCGCCGTCGGCGACGAGCCGGTCCGGGCCGGTGACACCGGCGTCGATCAGGTGCCGTGCGCAGGCGACGAAGTCGGTGAAGGTGTTCTTCTTCGCCAGCGTCTTGCCGTTCTCGTACCAGTGCCGGCCCATCTCGCCGCCGCCCCGCACGTGCGCCACCGCGAAGACCATGCCCCGGTCGAGGAGCGACAGCCGCGCCACCGAGAAACCGGGGTCGATGCTGGCCTCGTACGACCCGTAACCGTAGAGCAGCGCCGGCGAGTTCTCGGGCGTGCCCTTGCGGGTCACGATCGACAGCGGGATACGGGTGCCGTCCTCGGCCACCGCCCAGTCCCGGCGCTGTTCGTAGTTCGACGGGTCGAAGTCACCGAGCACCGGCTGGGCCTTGCGCAGCAACAGCTCTCCCGAATCCACGACGTAGTCGTAGACCCGGCTGGGGGTGATGAACGACGTGAAGCCGAGCCGCAGCATCGGCTGGTGCCATTCCGGATTCGCACCCGGGCCGACGGCGAAGAGTTCCTCGTCGAACTCGAGTTCGGTCAGCTCGCCGTAGCCGTCGGCGGTCAGCGGCCACACCGCGAGCCGGGTCAGCGCCTCCCGTCGGTACCCGAGAACGAGGTGCCCGGCGAACGCGTCGACGTCCTCGAGACGCACGTCGTGCCGGTGCCCGATGAGAGTGCGCAGCGCCGACGGATCGTCCACGGGCGCCTCGGCGAGGACGAAGTTCTCCGCCTTCTCGCGGGTGATCTCCCCCGTCGCGTCGTTCACCACCTCGACGACGTCGTTGTGCATGACCAGGAACCGGTCCTCGCCGCCGATGACGGCATGCTCGGCGCCGTACTCGACGCCCTCGCGGCGCGGCAGCAGCACCCGGAATTCGCCGGTGGGATCCGCGGATTCGAGCACCCAGCCCTCGGTGGTGATCTTGGATCCCACCCAGATCATCAGATACTTCTCGCTGCGGGTGGTACCCACCGACACCCAGTACCGCTCGTCGGGCTCGTGGAAGACCTTGACGTCCTCGGTGTGGGACGTGCCGAGACGGTGCCGCCATACTGTGTCCGGCCGCCACGACTCGTCCACGGTGAGGTAGAAGATGTGGCTGTGGTCGATCGCCCACGTCGCGCCGGGTGCGGTCCCGGGGATCTCGTCGGCGAGCAGCTCGCCGGTGCCGAGGTTCTTGAACCGCAGCGTGTAGCGCTCGTCGCCGACGACGTCGACCGAGTACGCGAGCAGCGTCCCGTCGTGGCTGATCGAGAACGCGCCGAGGGAGAAAAACTCGTGCCCGGCCGCCTCGACGTTGCCGTCGAGCAGCACCTGCTCGCCCGGCAGTTCCACACCCGGCGCCAGCTCCGGCGGATTCCAGTCGTCGGGGTCGGCGATCGGACAGCGGCACTGGATGCTGTACTGCTTGCCCTCGACGGTACGGGCGTAGTACCACCAGTCCCCCATGCGGGTGGGCACCGACATGTCGGTTTCCTGCGTGCGGGACTTGATCTCCTCGAAGATCCGCTCCCGCAGCGGCGCCAGATGCGCGGTCTGCTTCTCGGTCCACGCGTTCTCGGCCTCGAGATGGGCGATGACCTCGGGATTCTCCTTGTCGCGGAGCCACTCGTACTCGTCGACGAAGGTGTGTCCGTGATGGACCCGCTCGGACGGGACCCGCTTGGCGATCGGCGGGGTCATGCGCTCGGCCCCCACCAGTCGGCGAACGACAGGCCCGAGATCCGTTCGTAGGCTTCGATGTAGCGCTCCCGGGTGGCGTCGACGATGTGCTGCGGCAGGGGCGGCGGCGGGGTGTCGGACGCACGGTCCCAGCCGGACTCGGGGCCCGTCAGCCAGTTGCGCACGAACTGCTTGTCGAAGCTGGGCTGCACCTTGCCGGGCTCGTAGCCCTCGGCGGGCCAGTAGCGTGACGAATCCGGGGTGAGCACTTCGTCGGCGAGGATGAGGTTGCCGTCGTCGTCGAGGCCGAACTCGAACTTCGTGTCGGCGAGCAGGATGCCCTTGTCCGCCGCGTACATCGCGGCACGGCCGTAGATGTCGAGGGTGTCCTCGCGCAGCTTCACGGCGAGATCCACGCCGACCTTGTCGGCGACCTCCTCGAAGGTGATGTTCTCGTCGTGGTCGCCGAGTTCGGCCTTGCTCGCCGGGGTGAAGATCGGATCCGGCAGCTGACTGGCCTCCACGAGGCCCTCGGGCAGCGGGACGCCGCACACCGCGCCGGTCTTCCGGTAGTCGAGCAGGCCCGACCCGGTGAGGAAGCCGCGGGCCACGCACTCGATCGGCACCATCTTCAGCCGTTTGACGACGAGGGCGCGGCCGAGGACCTCGGCGGGGATGCGTTCGTCGTCGGGCTCCCCGGCGAGGTGGTGGTTCACCTCGAGCAGGTTGAAGAAGAACACGCTCATCGCGGTGAGCACCCGGCCCTTGTCGGGGATCGGGGTGTCGAGCACGTGGTCGTATGCCGAGATCCGGTCGCTGGCCACGAGGAGCAGGTGCTCGTCGTCTATGACATACAGGTCCCGGACCTTGCCGCCGGCGAGGTGGGGGTAGGACTGGAGTGATGGACGCACGCTGCCACCCTAGTGCGCCGCGCCGACCTGCACCGCACCCCCGTCCGATCGCCGGATCGTTCACTATGACAATGATCGTGACCGGAACCCCACCCCGAACAGGAGCGTGATGTCGGCCGCACCCCGGATCGACGTGGGTCTGCGCTCGGAACGCGGACCGATTCTCGCGGCTCTGATGCTCGCCACCGCGCTCGTCGCACTCGAGAGCACCATCCTGGCCACCGCCGTCCCGACCATCGTCGCGGACCTCGGCGGCTTCACGCAGTTCCCGTGGCTGTTCTCGAGCTACCTGCTCACGCAGGCCGTGCTCGTGCCGGTCTACGGCAAGGTGTCGGACGTGTACGGGCGCAAACCCGTGCTGCTGTTCGGCATCGCGCTGTTCGCGCTGGGCTCGGCGCTGTGCGCGCTGGCGTGGAGCATGCCGGCACTGATCGCCTTCCGCGCGGTGCAGGGTCTCGGGGCGGGGGCCGTGCTGCCGATGGCGCAGACCATCGCCGGCGACATCTACACCGTCGCCGAGCGCGCAAAGGCGCAGGGCTACCTCGCGAGCGTGTGGGGCATGTCGGCGATCGTCGGCCCCGCCGTCGGCGGCGTGTTCTCCGACTATGTGTCGTGGCGGTGGATCTTCTGGGTCAACCTGCCGCTGTGTGCGCTGGCCGCGGGGGTGCTCCTGCGGGCGTTCGCCGAGCCACGGCCCCCGGCCACCCGGCGGCGGGTGGACCTGGCCGGCGCCGCGACGCTCGCCACGGGTTCGGGTCTGCTGATCCTGGGTCTGCTCGAGGGCGGGCAGGCGTGGGCGTGGGCATCGGCGCCGAGCGCCGGGGTGTTCGCGGCCGGCACGACGCTGTTGCTGCTGTTCGTGTGGGTCGAGCGGCGGGCGCCGGAGCCGATCCTACCGCCGTGGGTGTTCGCCCGTCGTGTGGTGCTGACCAGCAGCGCGGTCGCTGCCCTCGTCGGCGCCGTGGTGCTGGGGCTGACCTCCTACGTGCCCGCGTTCGTGCAGGGGTCGCTGGGCACCACGGCACTGGTCGCGGGATTCACCCTGTCGACGATGACGATCGGCTGGCCGCTCGCGGCGGCTCGTTCCGGCTGGTTCTACCTGCGGATCGGGTTCCGCAACACCGCGATGATCGGGTCCGTGCCGGTGCTGGCCGGCACGGGTCTGCTGACGCTGCTCGACGAGCAATCGCCGGTGTGGCACGTCGCGGTGTGCTGCGTGCTGGTCGGTCTCGGGATGGGCCTGATCGCGAGCCCGGCGCTGATCTCGGCGCAGTCGAGCGTGACGTGGGCCGAGCGGGGCCTGGTGACGGGGGCGTATTCGTTCGCCCGATCGATCGGCAGCGCCGTCGGGGTCGCGGTGTTCGGCGCGCTGGCGAACTCGGCGCTGGCCGCGGACGGGGTCGCCGGGTCGGGCCCCTTGGAGCCGGAGCGGCTCGCCGACGCGGTGGCTCCGGTGTTCGTCGCCCTTCTCGTGGCCGCGGTGGGCCTGGCGGTGACGGCCGCGACGATGCCGAACCGGCCCGCCGAACCACCCGGCACCCCTTAGGTTGGAAAGGCTCACCTAAGGTGTGGGTCATGTCGAACGAAGACGGGCTGCTGCCCAGCGTCATCGAAGTCGCGAAGGTCGAGGACATCACCCCCCGCATGCGCCGCGTCACGTTCGCCGGCCGCGGGGTCGAGGTCTACGCGAGCGACCCGACCCGCGTGCCCAACATCAAAC